>DAOWIM010000137.1 GCA_030640905.1 bacterium | reverse complement strand
GTTTTGATCGTTTTAGGGCTGATAGGGTGCGGGACCTATCTCCTGTGGCCTCGACCGGTAAAGATCACCGCTCGCACATGGCGGAGGAAACATTGACTCCACTTGGACTGAATGGATTGAAAATAGAAGGGCATGAACTATGTTCTCGATGAGAAGAATAGTGCAGAAAAAGGGTGGCCGTGTTTTGCATGGAATAAAAAGATTTCCTTTCGTTGGAGCGGTATTGATCGCCATGTTGTTTTTGACAGTGGGTGCGTTGGCTAATACCGAGCAGTCGACCACTGCCGACGGCGATCAGTTCCCCGGAATTAACGAGTTTGTAGCTCTGGATAAGATGCCGGAGCTCGTCTACAAGGAAGCGCCAGTATATCCCCGTCTGGCGGAGAAGGCCGGTATTGAAGGCAAAGTATATGTCAAGGTGCTGGTCGACCAGGAAGGTTTGGTTCAGAAAGCGATTGTGCTCAAGTCATCTGAGAGCGTTCTGCTGGATGAATCGGCTCGAGTGGCTGCGCTGGGGAACAAGTATAAGCCGGGTGTCTTTAAGGGCAAGCCGGTGGTCTGCTGGGTTACCTACAAAGTTGAGTTTGTTATGTAGGGGTCGGGGTGCAAGAAAAAGTTTTCTCGTAGTAACTCCTTCTTTCGGGATGGCGCCGTGTTCATTTGAGCCGGCGCCTTCTTTTGCATTAGCCTGATATGACGACTTCATCTCTCGATATAATTGCTCAGGGGCTGTTCCAGAAGGAGACTAATAGAGCTCACGTAGGGCCCGCCGCGGTCGAAGATGCGCCGAGGTGTGCGAGCCAGTTAACTGCGGACATTCTTAGAACAGGCTTCGCCTGCGCAAAGAAAAAACCGGGTTCGTTGTGATCCCGGTTTTCTCATTATCGTGTCTGTCTCACAGCCATTGAAGCGGTGAGTGTCGATTGATGCTACTGTTTGGCAGCCGGTTCAATGTCTTTCAGGGTACGATTGAAAAACTCAACCTGCTTACGATACTCGGCAATAGTGTTGACCCGTTTGCTGGTACCATGACCTTCATCGGGGAAAATCAACGAGTCAACAATGCCACCATTGGCCGCCACAGCAGCCAGTATCTGCCGGGCTTCGCCAACCGGAACTCTCGGATCGTTTTCGCCATGAACCACAAGCAACGGTGTCTTGATAAGGTGAGCCTTGTGAATCGGAGAGACCGATTTGAGGAACTCCGGATCGGAGAGCGGGCCGTATTCTGATTCCCGAAGCGCCCGTCGGTAAGGTTTTGTGTTCTCAAGGAAACTCTTGAAATTTGCAATGCCGACAACATCGACCGCCGCGTTGAAGAGATCAGGGTATTCGGTAATCATTCCGAGTACTACATAGCCGCCGTAGGAACCACCACGGATACCTATCATACCCTGCTCGGTATATCCGTTCTCAATGAGATAGTCAACACCGGCCTTGTAGTCCTGGAGCGATTTCTTGCGGTTCTTGTAGTTGTCCATGTTCATATACTCAAGGCCGTAGCCGGAAGATCCCCGAGGGTTCGGAGCCAGAATACCGTAGCCGTTCAGCATCAGGTATTGGAAATTGCGAAGGAAATGTGGCTGGAACTGACCTTCCGGGCCACCGTGAGCATGGACGATAAACGGAATCGGGGTGCCGGGTTTGTAGCCGGGTGGCAAATACAGAAAGGCCGGAATTTCCAGATCGTCAAAGCTCTTGTACCTGATGAGTTGAGGGTCGGTGAAGATCGAGCGATCAATCCCGGCATAGATAGAGAAAGTCAGTTGTTTCAACTCTTCAGACTGCGGATTCCAGCGCCAGACATCAGGAGCTCTGGTTGGACAGGCAAAGGAGAAATATATGTTACCGTGTATGTCGGAGGAGCCACCACCGATGATGCCATCAAGTGGCGGGCTGGGCAGCTCTTTGCCGCTCTCAATCTCACGGAGTTTCAGCCGCATGTAGCCGTCTTCATTGTAAGAGGCACCCATGTATTTGTAGTCGCGTGAGACGCCGACACCATCGACTTCCCATCTGGAATCGACCCAGTCGGCGAGGACAAATGTCACTTTTGGTGAACCGACTTCCATGTTGGCAATTCGAGACATGCCGTCCTCGTTATTGTTGCATACGAGCCACATAGTCTTGTTGTCAGGCATCAGGGTCACCGAACCATACATGACGTCCCCTTCGTCCTCGGTCAGCTTGCTGTACTCGCCGGTAGCCAGCGTAAGGAGGTAGAGGTCGTTGTTGATGTTGGATGAGTAGTTGCCAACAATCAACAGTGTGCCGTCGTGAGAAATCTCAGCCAGGTAGTTGTAACCGGTAACGCCATCTGCGTCGCCAAAGACTTTCTTCGACTCACCAGTGACGATATCCAGTTGGTAGATGAAGAAGTCGCGGCCATTTTCCTCGTTGGAACGATAGAAAACCGTCTTGTCGTCGCGGGCCCAGGCCACACTCCCCATCTGAATGTCTTCAAAATGGGTCAACTGGAGCACGCGGCCGGTCTGAGTGTCCATTAGATAGAGCTGAGACTGTTCCGATCCGCCGACCGAAGCGCCGACAATCGCCATGGTGCCATCCCAACTGAGAACAAAGAAATCGACACCGTCCTCGAAAGTTGTCAATTGATAGGGCCAGGCATCCTCAGTGATTCGGTATATCTGGCTTGCTCCGGACATGCTGGCTCTGAAGTAAACGTCTTTTCCGTCCCACGACTGGCCAGCCGGCCCACAGGCGCCGATCTGCAGGAAGGTAGCGATATCGGGAACGTACTTTCCCTGTGTCAACAGTGATTTCGTTTTCTGCTCTTCAGCCGGTACCGATACCGCCAGTGCTAAGATCAGTATGACAGCCAGGCATAGGCCTGTAACTTGATGAGAACGCATGTAACCTCCTGCGCGTGTAATGGTTTGTTGTTTCACTATTTTAAGTAACGAAAATAGCCCAAAGATGTTGTGCGGGCAACTCCAAAAAACAGACATCCTGAGGCACGCTCACAGCTTCCCGGTGGCGTTGACTGGCTAAAATAGAGGTTAGAATTGTGGGCGGAGACTGCTTAGGCAGGCTGTTAAAAACTCATTATAGCGGCGCTATGACGGCGGACACAAGGCCCGCCGCTACGCGATGAGGGGCTGTCGTCCCGCGTAGAGGGCGGCTTTATGTCGCCCGTCCTCAACCGCACATTAATAGTAAACTTATAGCAAGAACGCTTTTTCAACAACCTGCTTAGGCAGTTTCGGTGGAATTGGAATACTTAAAGCAGGTTTCTTTTTCCTGCTCAAAGAGGACACGCTTATAAAATCTGCAGGCAAGGCATGGCTTACCTGAGGCAAGGCTGAGGCGTCCGGTGCAGCCGGAGGCTCCGACCATCCAGCAGGCGCGTCCGGCGCCACGGCCATCATTGAGGCCGTCGTATTTCATCGTTGTGGAGACAGGACATTCCCCGAGAAGGTCAACCATCAGGCCTCCCTTCTCACGGCCGCAGTTCATGAATTCCCAGCAATTGAGCTTTCGTAGCGGGCTATCGCTCATCAATGACCTCAAGCAGGGCGGTGAATCGTTTGTCTTTCAACAACGCCGCATATTGCTCTTCAGAGGCAACCTCGCGGAATTTCCCGAAGCTCTTCTTGACGTCTTTGACTTTGCCTCTGGCCATATGGCATAGCATTAGATATTGATAGACGACTGGCCTGTTTGAATCGATTGAGCGAGCATCCTTGAAGTGATTGGTTGCCTTCTTGTAGCTGCCCTGTTCAAAGCGGGCTTCACCGAGACCAAAATGGGCTTGGTAGTTTCGTTTGTCGTACTTTTTGGCCGATTCAAAATCGCCCAGCGCGGCACGAGGTTCCCTCTTGGAGAGATATGCATTCCCTCGGCCAAGCAGAGCCGGCACTGATTTTTTGTCCCTCTCGATGGCCCGGGTGAATGCAGTAATGGCCGAATTGGCGTCTTTGCGGAAGACGTATATTTCGGCGGCCCTCAGGTAGTCATCGTGGGCTTTGGCTTGATCTTTGAGGCGGGTGTAAACCTCTCCGCGGTTGTAGTAGGCTTCAGCATAGCTGGGCTTGATCTCAATGGCCCTGTCCATGTGGCCCATGGCTTCCTCGTATTTCAGGGTCTTCAGAGCGCTTATGCCGAGATCGAAGTGATCAGTTTCGGTCATTATGGCAGCCTGTTGTTCTGCCGAGAGCGGCATTAGCTCGACTTTCAGGTTCCTTTTCTGACCGGAACTGAGATTGATAGTCCCGGAATACGGTTCAAAGCCAATTCGTGAAACGACATACTTATGCTTGCCCGGTTTGATTCCAGAATAGGTGAGGTTGCCGGCACCGAGAATCTTGCCATCCAGCTCGAAGCGGGCGTCGTCAACATTGGCTGCCAGAATAATTTGAGCCGGTTTGTTTTTCTTCGCTCTGCTGGACGACTTTGGCTTCGGGGCGCCCGCCTGTGCCTGCTTGGCTGGTTGCGACGGAGCTTCGATAGCCTCGGTTGGATCGCTTTCGGCGCGAAGTGGTGGGGGAGGAGTCGGGTCTTCCTGACCTACTTCACCGCTACCAGTCTTCATAGCCAGCAACGCTGTCTCATTATGTACCACCGTAGCGTATTCGATCTTCACAATGCGACCGTCAACGACATATTCTACTCGGTGGGTTCCTTCGGGAATCTGCCCCAACCGGAACAAACCCTGGGCGTTGGTTGGTATCGCTTTTCCAATCTCCGGCAGGCGGACGGTAGCTCCTCCCAGGTAAGGTTGATTTTGATCGTCCAGGACCACTCCGGCAAGGCGGCCAAATCCGGCGGAAGGGTCCGAGATAAACTGGGAGCCAACGCCGATGAGGATAGCGATGAAAAGAACGGCTGCAGCCATCAGACCGATTTTGGTGTCGAATCGGCGGGGTTGGAGTTCGTAGGTTCGTTCCCCGAGAGTCAGCCTGTCAGAGGGTCGGATTGTCTGACTTCCGAGTATCTGAACGTAGTTCCGATAGTACAGAGCCACTCCCTTGCCTCTCTTGGTGTTCATGGCAGGAGCATCTAACTCTGCTGAGGTATGTTCTGGCGGTGTCTCAGTCCGGGGTCGGTCTTTCTTGCTGGGCGGCTCTATCGGAGTGTTGGCAAACGGTATGTCGCCTGTGTCCATCTTGGAAATAAAGTCCGATTTTTCACGGTCGCTCAAATATCCTGAGTCTCTGGAGTAGAGATTGTCTTCGATCTTCTTGACATCGTCGGCGCTGAGTTTCCTGATCCGACCGGTTTCGGACATTTCGATCTCCGGCGCTGTTTCGGTTGCCTGCTCGTCTGCTTTGTCCTCCGGGTTCGGTTGCGCTTGTCCCGGCGGTGGTGGTGGGGCAGATTCCCCGATCAATCCGAACTCGCCGTCGATAGCGCTGCTCTGGGGCTCGTGGGTCTCCTTGCCGCCTGTGGCTTCTCTCTCCATCAGGTCAGAGGGCGACTCGATACCGAGGTCATCGTCGGTGCTTTCAAATTTCTTCTCGCCGCCAACGAATTCCTGGTCACCAGAGGTCGACTCGGTGACGACTAAATTAAGGTCATCATCATTTGAACTGGGTGTTGAAGCCTTGCTGGCATCCTGCAGATCGGCGCCACACTTTTCACACGCCAAGCCTGCTGAGTCGGGCCATTCTGCATGGCAGTGAGGACATATTTTCAAGAAGACATACTCCGTTTTTGAGTCAATTTGCGCTTTAACTCCTTATTTCGACTCAATTCACTTTTTCTTTAGATACCAGTGAGGCGTTAAGCGTCTCATTTAGTGGGTGGATGCTGGCGATTGGCGGTCATTTAAGGCTTGACACCGGCTCTGCCGCGACGTTAAATTGAAGGCTTATGACTGTTGAGTAATTGAGCTTTATCTCTCTTTATCCAGGAGGTTTCGTTAAATGTTAAGGCGCTACAAGTTGCTGTTCCTTGTATTCTTGGTGATATGTTCTGGGACTATGTATTGGGGATGTTCCCAGACTGAAGACGTGATGACACCAACCTACCAAACCGATGTATTCCTCAGCCCTGAGCGTCTTCCGGACAACCCTCCCGGAATGATCTATACACTTTGGGTGGCAGATGGTGATAAAGGCGACACCGTCTATGTTGGCCGGTTCGGATATGACTATTCTGAGGTGGAGTTCCTCGATACGGATGGCTCCGCCAAGGCCGATTCCAACCAGTTCTTTTTCGACGGTGACATATATCGCTATACCCACTTGTTCGTCTCTATCGATACACTCGATTTTAGTACGAGCAGTCCGGGCCCGATCATGTTGATAGACGATGTGACCAGAGTGTCGGAGGATCCGGTCGATTTGGTGTTTCCACTGACGGATACTCTCTGGGAGTCGACGCTACGATTCAATATGGAGACTATGTCCGACGACAATCGGGCCACATACGATGGCTATGGTTTATGGTTTGCTCACTACCGTGTCGACACGACATTCATTCGCGACACGTTTTCGATGACTTCTTTTGTGCTTGATTCGGTGGTTCTGCACGATATCGGTGACCAAACTGATACCAACAGCGTTAAGGATACGGCCAACTACAGAGAGGAAACTGTCGAGTTGGTCTATGGTCTGGACACCTTTAGCGTTGAAAAGGCAATTTTCGACTATGTTTATTACAACGATGCCGACTCTCCGTGGGTTGTCTATCGACCGCAATTCACCTTCAGCACTGGTTCCTCCCAGCGGGTTATCTACGATATCTTCTCACAGGATGAATTTGATCTCATCGATTACAGTGCCTGGGGTTGGAAATACAAGGGATGGGTGGTTTCTTTAGAAATTCCGACTTCGGCGGTTGGTGAGATGACAGCGCCTGCAGGGATTTATAACAGATCGTATGATTCACTCATGCCGGGTGTCGATGGTGGGCTGATCAGCACCGGGACATTCTCCAATATCACAGCGCCCGATGATACCAGCCTGTACGCTCTGAACGACCGCATACCGCCTTTTCCGGGAGAGGACTTCCTGGCAAACCTTCCTGCCGGATTCAACGGTAACCTGGCACCTAACGGTAACAGGGGTACGGTTTTTGTGACCCTTGAGCCTGAGAATTTCGTTACAGATACGACGAATTTTCCTCTTATCGCCTACTACCGGGAAATCCCCAGCAGCCGTGACACCTTGTATTCGGAGGATTATCACCTGACGATGGATGGGAACATGCACACTAACGACATGTACGAAGGTTTCCCCAGTATCTCGGTTACATTCAGATCACATTAGAGTTCTATAAATAGGCAATATTTGAGGACTGGCGCCGGATGGCTCCAGTCCTTTTTTTGTCCACAGATGGGATGCCGGTTACGGTAGTTTTAGCTTGCCAGATTCCTGCAGTCGGGATATATTCCGCGCTGTTTTGGCAGTAAGGGAATTCGTAAATATCAATCTGGAATATTCTTAGATAGGAGATTGCTCGATGGACACTGGTTTGCTGTCGGCTCTTATTGGTCTGGTAGGGCTCGTATTTGCACTGGCTCTTTTTCTGTGGATCAGGAGCAAACCGACTGGTTCGGACTTGATGAAGGAAATCTCGGATGTCATCCATGATGGCGCGATGGTTTTCCTTAAGCGTGAGTATTCAATTCTGGCCATTTTTATTGTTGTAGTCTTCGCCCTGTTGTCATGGCGAATTGCTCCCAACACCGGATTTGCTTTTCTCGGTGGCGCGGCGTGTTCAATGTTGGCTGGTTTTTTTGGTATGAAAGCGGCCACTCGGGCCAATGTTCGAACGACCGCTGCGGCCAAAGACTCCGGGCAATCAACAGCTCTATCGGTAGCGTTCTCCGGCGGGGCGGTGATGGGAATGTCGGTTGCCTCGCTCGGACTCCTCGGTGTAGGCATTGTATTCTATCTCTTTGGCAACCCCGAACAGGCGGCAACAATCAACGGATTTGCTATGGGAGCGTCTTCGATTGCTCTTTTCGCCCGTATCGGTGGTGGTATTTTCACCAAGGCTGCCGATGTCGGCGCTGATCTGGTCGGTAAGGTTGAGGCTGGTATCCCCGAAGATGACCCGCGCAACCCGGCTGTGATTGCGGACAATGTTGGTGACAACGTCGGTGATACGGCTGGAATGGGTGCCGACCTGTTTGAATCGTATGTCGGGTCGGTCATTGCGACTATCGCTATTGCGGCAACTGTTTCCGGTGTCCCTGGTACGATCTCTCAGGTTATCGCGGGGGATCGGATAGGCTATATGCAACTTCCTCTATTGATCGTTGCTTTTGGAGCTCTGGCTTCCATCCTTGGCGTTCTGTCGGTGCACATCTTCTCAAAGATGAATCCGGCGGCTGTTTTGAGATTAGTCACCTATGTGGGCGCGGCTATCATGTTGGTGGCGGCGTGGGTCATAATCGACAAGATGGGGCTTGACCAAAAGATTTTCTGGGCAATTCTCAGCGGTAACCTGGCGGGGATTGTTCTGGGCTTGCTTGTAGAGTATTATACGGCCGCCAAACCGATTCGGGATATCGCCGAGTCGTCTAATACCGGAGCGGCTACTAATATCATAAGTGGTCTTGCCGTTGGTATGGAGTCAGTAGCATTGCCGATTATTGTGATCTGTGTGGCCATATTTATCGGATACGAATTTGCCGGATTGTACGGTATAGGCATTGCCGGTGTCGGCATGCTGGCCACAATTGGTGTCACGATGTCGGTGGACGCTTATGGTCCGATCGCTGACAACGCCGGCGGTATTTCTGAGATGGCCGGTCTCGGTCCGGAAGTGAGAAAAATCACTGACAAGCTCGACGCTCTTGGCAACACTACTGCCGCGATTGGTAAAGGGTTTGCAATCGGTTCAGCGGCTCTGACTGCGCTGGCCCTGTTTTCGGCATACTCTACCACTGTGGGGCTCACTACTATCAATATCATGGAACCCATGGTTGTGATCGGATTCTTCCTTGGAGGAATGTTGCCGTTCTTCGTGGCCGCGCTCACAATGACGGCGGTCGGCAAGGCAGCTTCCAAGATGGTCGAGGAAGTGCGTCGTCAGTTCCGGGAGATCGCGGGTCTGATGGAAGGAAAGGCCAAGCCCGATACGGGACGTTGTGTCGATATTGCAACTCGCGGCGCTCTCCAGCAGATGGTGCTGCCGGGACTCACTGCGGTGCTCTCGCCGATTATTGTGGGGTATCTGCTCGGCAAGGAAGGCCTCGGCGGGATGTTGGCCGGTGCGACGATGTCTGGAGTGATGCTGGCCCTAATGATGGCCAATGCTGGTGGCGCGTGGGATAATGCTAAGAAATTCATCGAATCTGGTGCTCATGGTGGCAAAGGTTCCGATGCCCACAAAGCGGCGGTTGTCGGCGATACGGTTGGTGACCCGTTCAAAGACACCTCTGGTCCTTCGATGAATATCCTTATCAAGCTGATGGCTATTGTTTCATTGGTAGTTGGAGGGGTTCTATTCCGATAGGCTCTATCCATATATAGTTCCTGAGAGGGACGTGGCCACACGGTCGCGTCCCCTTTTTGTGGCAGTCGGTGGAATACCGAGTGGAGCCGCACGCGGCCTGGCGCTGACATTGCCGTTGTGTCAGGTCCTTGTCCCGACCGGTCGGGGCTGAGACCTGACACCCAGGTGATTGTCATACAAAGGCGACAGGTCTCACGAGTTCGCTCGCGCGAAATCGAAGGACCAGTCGCAACATAGCAGTGGGCTCTATCACACTCCCGTCAGCTGGTGGGATGCCGAGTGGCTGTTGATACAACCTTGATACAAAATATATCGAATAATCCAAGTGGACGAGCGTATACAGGTTGGACTTTCAAGTTGAAACATTTTGTGTTAGCTTCCGTCTACTTGAGACATAGGAGTTACGCAGGCTGGAGAACTGAGAAGCACAAACTGATCGAGCAAGTGATCGAGCATTTGCTGCAACAAATGGCACTGGCTGACGGTCAGATCGATTAGGTTACTCTGAACAACCTGCCACGAATTGGAAGTATGGATAAACAACTGATAAAGGAGAGTCCTGTATGAGGTCCCCATTGATCAAACTTGCCGGTGCAACACTGCTGATACTTGTTCTGATGACATCGGCTGATGCCAATGAACTTACCCTTGATGATTGCATAGAGCAGGCTCTCAAAAATCGATCGTCGATCGTGGCTGCCCGAGGTGCCGAGACGGTCGCCAAGGCGGACCAGAGATGGGCGTTGGGGCAGTTTCTGCCGCGCGTCAACGCATCTTATTCCTACTCCAAGACCAAGACGACCGATATCGAGCCGGATCAAGTTATAACTTATGTTGCTGATTCGATGATCCAGCAGACGGTGATTGGTGCCGACACGGCCTACGATCTCCGGTATATTCCTGGATTTGAGACGGTTAAGTCAGCCGATCAGGATCGGACCAGTAAGACTTTTGATGTTAGAGCCAGTATGGATTTATTTAACCTGGCCAACTTTTTCAACTATGCGGGAGCACGGGCCGACCGCGCGAAAGCACATCTGGATGTTATCAGATCAGAACAGGACTTGATATATTCCGTCAAGCTCGCCTACTATGCCTATCTTGCCTCTGCTGAGAATGTGACCGTTCAGGAAGGGGCTGTTAAGCGGAGTCAGGAACAGCTAAAACTGATTCAATCCAAGTACGATCTCGGTTCGGCGTCGCTCTCCGATGTTCTCAAACAGAAAGTGCAATCAGGTAACGACCGGTTGTCGCTGCTTACGGCACAGAATGGCGTAGTCAGCTCTCGGGCGACGCTCGCTTATACGGTAGGACTCGATCCTCTCGGTGATATCGAGTTTTCATCGACATACAATGTTAGACAGTACGACGGTGGACTGAACGATGCGGTCGGTTTTGGTCTCTCCCATGAGCCGGGGCTTCTCGCGGCGCAGAAACGGGTAGATGCTGCCAAACACGGTCTGCGGTCGCGGAAGGCTGAGTATTTGCCAAAGCTCGTAGGGTTCGGTTCGTTAAGTTGGTCCGATGCCACGCGCGGTGATACTCTTATCTACGATTTCTCTTCAAGAGATCGGACATTTGGTTTGCAGGTGTCGTGGAATATCTTTGACGGCTTTGCACGGGAACGTTCGGTAGCGATGGGCAAAGTTAATCAGAACAATGCCCGGGCGTCGATGGCTGATATTCGTAATCTGTTGGTAAGCAGCATCAAGACGGCCTACATGGAAATCGACCAGTACAAAGAGGCC
>DAOWIM010000247.1 GCA_030640905.1 bacterium | reverse complement strand
GGATTATCTTGACCCGATGCTGGTGATGGCGCACACTCATGGCGAACTGGGGGAGAGCGACGAGTCAAATTCGTGGTTTGAGAAATATATAGAAACGCAAAAAGCATTTGATGGTACCACCAACCAGGATTCGCTCATTCTATTTCACCCCGCCAGTCAGGCCTCGGCTCACTATGGTCTCGGTCGTAATGCCGAAAGAGACGGCGACACCGTCCGGGCCCGCGAAAATTTCCTGAAAGTATGTCAACTCAATAAGGGCTACTACGATACCAACAGCCAGTTGGGTAAGATATACATGGGCGAGGAAAAGTACGATGAGGCTGAAAAGTATTTCCTGGCCCAGATTGAACACTCGTTTACCGATATGGTGACCGCTCTCGGGCTGGCCTATATAAATTTGCGCCGTGAGGATGAATCCAAATTCCTGAAATACCACCAGATGGCCCTCGAATTGGAGATGGACAAGGTTCACCCCAACTCACTGGTACGGCTCGGACAGCTCTATCTCAATTTTGACCGCCACCACGAGGCGATTGATATCTTCAAGAAAGCACTCTCGGTCGGCCACGACGATCTGGAACTCCGCTCACTCATGGCCGGTGCTTGTTATAAAGCAGAGCGTTATGCCGATGCCGCCGAACAGTACCGGGTGATCCTTGAAGATAATCCAAACTCCCCGAAAATTCTCAATGATCTCGCCAATTGTTGTTTCAATATGGAACAGTACGACCAAGCTGAGAAATACTACGCACGTGTTCTCGCTGCTGAGAATGTTCCGGTGGTCACATATCTAAACTACGGTCTGACCACTGCCCGCCTCAACAAGCCGATGGAGGCGATCACTGCCCTTGAGAAATATGTTGAGATGGAGCCGAATCAGCCCGCTATTTGGCGGATTCTGGGTGATCTGCACACCAGGACGGGAAATTTCGAGTCGGCTATCGCTTGTTTTGAGCGCTGTTTGAAGGATAACAGTAGCGACCCGGTGACTCTGCTCGGGCTATCGGATTGCTATCTCCATATGGGACATAGAGATTCGGCGATTCTGGGGTACCGGCGAATCCTCGATCTTGACCCAAATTTTGCGCCCGCTCGGCAGCGTCTCGAACAATGCGAGCAGACCGCCACAAAGACCGGGAAAACGACTCCTGTCGCGGGTTAACTACAGATATAATCCGCAATATTTTTTCGATCACATCGTTAAGTTGTTCCGAATCAGGCCGATCATAATTCTATGATATGGGCGAGAAATATATGGGATAATTTCGTTTGAGAGGAGGAGCAAACAAAGCTGGATACGTGGGAGTTCATTGGACTTGTAACTCCACACTGCTTACGCCACACACATGGGAAGTGACTTAGGGTGCAACTAAAGAGCCAACTAAATAAACAAAAGGGTAAGGAAACCCTGGAAAGTTCAAGGAGGACTTCAAATGTCACTTCGCATTAACCACAACCTCGCAGCGTTAAACGCTCACCGTAACTTGGTGATGACTAACGAAGCGCTGTCGAAATCGATGCAGCGGTTGTCATCCGGTTACCGGATCAACCAGGGCGCTGATGATCCGGCTGGTTTGGTGATCTCTGAACAGTTCCGAGCTCAGATCGCCGGTTTGAACCGTGCGGTTGAGAACTCAGAAGGATCGATCAACATGATCCAGACCGCTGAAGGTGCTCTTACTGAAATCAACGCTCTGTTGGTCTCGATGAGAGAACTGGCCATTCACGCTGCTAACGAAGGCTTCAACGATGCCGATCAGTTGGCTGCGGATCAGGCGGAAATCAAGAACGCTCTGGAGACGATTGATCGTATCGCTGCCAACACGCAGTTTGGTACCAAGAAACTGCTCGACGGCACCAAAGAGAATGTTGCCACCATCAACGGTAGCAACACTTCTTTGATGTCCATCAAATCGTCAAATCTGTCCACTGGAACACACTACGTGTCCTCCGTCAAGATATCGGATCCGACCGCCACGCTTAACAGCTCTGCCGCCGGGTTTGCCCTGGCCGGCACCGGTACCGATGGTGATCCGTACAACCTGGCCGAACAGATCTACGCGGTCAACGTTGTGCAGGCTTCCGACGCGGCTTCCAAAACCAGCACCGCCAACATTGACATCGTTGACGATTTCGGTAACGGTATCACCTTTGCCGGTACCGCCGTCAAGGCCGTGATGGGTTCGGTGGCCGTTGTGGCCGCTACCGGTCAAGCCGTTTACACGTTCAATGTTAACTACCAGGAAAATGGTGACAGTCCGACCGGTCTGGTTACGCTCAACGTGACCTGGGCCAGTGCCGGCACATCGGCGCAATTCGCGACCGATTTCAACACCGCTCTCACTGGAACGGCTCTGGAAGGTAAGATTGCTGCTGATGCTACCGGTGGTGTCTTTAAGGTTCAGGCGGCCAACACTGGCGCCGATTACTCGTTGGCCTTTGAGGCTGTTACCGCTCTCGGTACCGATGGTTCAAGCACCAATAATAACCAGCTCTCGGGCGTTGCTGCCGGCGATTCTCGCGGTATCTCTGACAACCGCCTGTCCATTGAGCGCGTCAGCGCTTCGACTGGTGTCGCTACCACCACCGCCTTCACTATTGGCGCTGGTGAGCAGACGACAATGGCCGGACACGTCACGCTTCTTAACACTGCCGTGGCAACAGCTGTCGGCGATGTTTCGGGTACTACTACCAGCGTTAAGGATATGGTCCTTGAGTTGGAAGGCACTAATCAGGTAAAACTCAGTATGCGCGATGGCGGTTCAGCCTACAAGTTCC
>DAOWIM010000161.1 GCA_030640905.1 bacterium | reverse complement strand
GACTTGGCGATGACGGGTTATCATTGATCTCCGACGGCGCTCTCATTGTCGATCTCCACGACCCGCAGCTTCCGCCATGTTTGCTTAAGAAGGCGGATGGTGCGACGCTGTACGCCACCCGTGATATCGCCGGGATGGTTCATAGGTGGGAGAAATTTCGGTTCGAAGAATCGTTGTACGTGGTTGCGGTATCGCAGTCAGACCATTTCAAGCAGGTCTTCAAAGTGATCGAAATGATGGAAGAGGCCGAGAAGATTCCGACCGAAGATCGTATGACCGGCAAGGCCAAACATATTGATTTTGGCTGGATTAAATTTGGCGACAAGGTTATGTCAACCCGTCGCGGCCAGGTTATCTATTTGGAAGATGTGCTCGGCAAGGCGGTCGAACTTGTTAAGAAGATCATGGCCGAGAAGAATCCCGATCTGACAGACATTGATCAGACGGCGCTCGCGGTCGGCGTGGGGGCAATTGTCTTCTCGCAATTCTCTGTCCGGCGGCAAAAGGATGTCAACTTCACCTGGGAGAGTGTCCTCAATTTCGATGGCGAGACTGGCCCCTACTTGCAGTACACGCACGCGCGCCTCTGTTCGCTTTTGAGAAAATCCGGGATCGAAGTCTCCCTCGATATTGACTACAAGCTGCTTGACAACGAGGAGGAAGCCCGCGTCGTTGAGCTGCTTGCTGATTTCCCAATGACAGTCCGGACGGCGGCGTCAAATTATGAACCGTTCTTTATTGCCTCGTACTTGCTGAGACTATCGGCGGCGTTCAATTCGGTGTATCAGCGCAAGGTTGACGGACGGATCGACCGGATAATAGCCGAAGATCAGATGGAGTTGACGCGTGCTCGTATCGCGCTGGTCAAGGCGGTTCAAATAACTATCAAGGAAGGACTCAATTTGCTCGGTATCGATGCGCCGGAGCAGATGTAGAGTAGGCCCGGGAGCCGGTAGCTATGAAGATTGCAGGACAGGCACAACTGTTGTATAAGTTATGGCAGGGGCACCCTGATATATTGCACGCCAGTCAGAAGTCACAAAATTCCCAAGGATCAAACCATGAAAAAACTATTACTCTTCTTGGCTCTGCTGCTAGCCTGCGGCACTAGCGGCAAATGGGTCGTACCTCCGTTGCCTGAAGAAGGTTCACCGGTAGAGATTATTATACTCGGTGATAAATACGGAAAGCCGATGCACGGTAAGTTCGAGCAGGTCTATGGCGTGGCTGTTGCTGAAGCTCCTGATGTGATGGTCTCTATTGGCGATATTCTGGATGCCGGTGGGTTGTTAAGTTATCCGACGCTCTACACGACAGGCAACCACGATGATGATGAAATGATTGCACTTGGGTTGCCGTTGTATATGGATACATTGATAGCTGGCGTCCACTTCATCCTGATAGATAATGGGTCTTCAGCAACGATAGACTCTACACAGATGGCGTGGATCGAAGAAGTTGTCCAGACACCAGCAGATTGGACGCTGGTGTTTTGTCATCGAATGTTTTGGAACTATGACATGGTAGATAATCAAATATATCACGAACTGCATGATCTCTTTATCGCCAATAATGTTGATGCCGTGTTTGCCGGACATCACCACAGATTATTTATACCCGATCACGATTATGATGGTATTGAATATATTAACGTAGGCAGGACTGCTGGTTCCGACACGAGGGGGAAACCTTCTTATGAGTACAAGGACACCACTTACGTTTTGCCTGACGTGGAGCCATATGGATATGTCAAGATTCGCATTGGAGAGAGCATGATGATAAGTTTTGTGGAGATAGAATGAAACGGTTGGGTAGAGTGTTGGTTTTGCCAGCCCCCTCTTTTTTTACAATGTAGAACGAGACCCGTCGGTCACCAACTATTGAGGTTGTAGGTTAGGCCCATGTTTTGTATGATTCACACTAGTAACATTACGCATAGAGATTTCGCGACCCAAAGCAGGAGTAGCTGATGCTTATAGTGATGGAGACAAATGCCACCAGTGAGATGGTGCAAAAAGTATGCAAAGAGATCGAGAAAATGGGTTTGAGTGCCCACGCCATGCCCGGTGCGCAGCGAACCGCTATCGGCGTGACCGGTAACAAGGCGCAGATTGACTCGGATCGCATTTTTAGTCTCGGCGGTGTTCGCGATATCATTCACGTCACCCAGCCGTTCAAACTTGTTAGTCGCGAGTTCTACCCCGAATCTTCGGTTATAGATATCGGCGGGGTTACGGTCGGTGGGAAGGAACTGGTAGTAATAGCCGGACCGTGTGCGGTAGAAAGCCGCGATCAGTGTATGATCGTTGCGGAACAGATTGCCAAGGCGGGGGGGAAGGTTTTCCGAGGCGGCGCCTACAAGCCACGTACGTCGCCCTATAGTTTTCAGGGGTTGGAGGAGGAGGGCCTGAAAATCTTAGCCGAGGTGCATGAGAAGTTTGGGCTCCTGACCGTAACCGAGGCAATCGACACTGACGTGATTGAAAAGGTTGCCGCCTACGCCGATGTTATCCAGATTGGCGCTCGCAACATGCAGAACTTCTCGCTTCTGAAGAAAGCCGGGCGGACAAAAAAACCGGTCCTGCTCAAGCGCGGGATGTCGGCGACCCTTGAGGAATTCCTGATGGCCGCTGAGTATATCATGGCCGAAGGCAACCACAAAGTGATTCTCTGTGAACGTGGCGTGCGTACCTTTGCCGACCACACCCGCAATACGCTCGACCTCTCGGCCGTACCATTTGTGAAACGTACCAGCCATCTACCAATAATAGTCGATCCGTCACACGGAACGGGACGCAAGGACAAAGTGCTGCCACTCTCGCGGGCCGCAATTGCCGCCGGTGCCGATGGCCTCATGATCGAGGT
>DAOWIM010000075.1 GCA_030640905.1 bacterium | reverse complement strand
CGAGAAAACAGAGGCAGGGTAATCTCCGGCGGCATAGTTAACCACAGACTGGAAGGTACCGTCACCATTGCCCAGCAGTATCGAAACATTGTTAGAGCCTTGGTTCGCAGTCACCAGATCATTATTACCATCGCCGCTAAAATCACTCGAGAAAACAGAAACAGGGTAATCTCCGGCATCATAGCTGACTGCAGACTGGAATGTTCCGTCACCATTGCCTAACAGTACTGAAACGTCGCCAGAGGTGTAGTTTGCAGTCGCCAGATCATTGTTGCCATCAGAGTCAAAATCAATCGAGAAAACAGAGGCAGGCAGATCTCCAACCGGATAATAGCTAACTGTAGTGCCAAACATATCTTGTGAGAATGCACTCATACTTGATATTGTCACGAGCAAGGCAACAACCATGCAACTTCTAGATAGTGCCAAAGTATTCATGTTAATGATTACCTTAGAAGTGGCAGGAATTGATTGATGTTGCATGGTGTCTCCTACGGCTGTAGATTACACTCGTACAGTTTCTGTGTGCTCAGTAGGTCAGTGTTGCTTGTCAACCTGACACCTAATGCGATATTCTCTTTGTCAGGTTGCAAGCAACCTGACCTACGAGTCTCAAAATCAAGGTGACGTAGCAATATAGCTATCTGGGGCGGTTTGTCAATGAATTGGGGAGCAAAATAACAGTTGACACGGCTACGCGAACTTCTTATCTTGTTAACAGGTTGGAATTTATCAATACCCCTTGATCCCCCCCTCTCCCGACCTGCCGCCATCAAAGATAAAGATAGAGACTTATAGGTACGTCTACATTCAAACCAAGGAGTGTATTATGCGACGTGTATTACTGGTATTGGCCCTCGCGCTGATTCTGGTCGGCATGGTTGGAGGCTCCGCTCTTGGCGGCGACAGATCTCCCGACTATGTTAACCCAGCTCAGGTAGTCGAAGGCGACGACCACCCCTGGGGTGGCGAAGGTGGCGATGAAGGAGATTCCGGGGACGACAAAAGCTACTCCGGTGGCTTCGCTACGAGCACAACCTCTGGCAATTTCATCCTCGACATTATCATCACGAGATTTTTCTACCAGACCGATCCAAGCACCCGATTGGTTGAGCATCGGCAGAGATTCAAAGAAGAAAGAAGATTTGTGAGGTACGGTTCTAGTCACCACCCGAAGCACACAGAATTTTAGGCTGAAGAGGTAATTTGAAATGAGGCAAACCAAGCAAACTGGCACAGAATATCTCGCCGCTCAGCTTCATTATGTCAGGAAGCTGATCGACCAGCGGGATTTTGCCGGCGCCGTCAAATACTACGAGGACGATCGTAGTAATATTGAGCGCGCTGGAGGCCGCCAGGCAGGAAAACTCCTGCACCTGGCCGCCACTGCCTATGCTTCTCTTTCTGATTACCCCGCAGCCTTGAAAACCGCCAGAGTTGCTCAGTCTGTACTCGCCACAGAAGGCGATACTGTTATCCTGGGCGAGTTGTTCCTGACACTTGGCGGTATTCTTCGTGATTCGGGTGAGATTAGGGAAGCTGAAAAGGCATTTCGCGACGCGGAGTCGATCTTCCGTCGCAACGATCGCATTGAACCTCAGAGCCGCGCACTAAACCAGTTGGCCGGGCTGTTTTTCAGACAGCAGGACTACCGGAATTCGCTGGCGGCGCTGATGGATGCCGTGACTCTCGCACGTGAACTGGGAGACAAAAAGAAACTGGCCTTCATGACCGGCAACATGGGACGCATCTACTCGTTCACCGGTAATTTCGCAGAGGCCAGGAAATATCTGCAGATGAATATTGATCTCTCGACAGAATTGTCCGACTGGACTGAAACGGCTCGCGCCTGTCTGTCGTTGGGTTATGTTTATATGCAGGAAGGTTCCTTTGAAAAGGCCGAAGTTGCCTTTGATAAAGCCTACCCACATATCGTGGCAACCAGCAACACGCGCGACGAAGTGATCTACCTGACCTATCTGGGTGAACTTCGTTACCGCACCAATCAGTTCGACGAGGCCAGCCAGATTCTGAAGACGGCTCTGGCAAAGGCTGAAGAAATCGGCGCGGAGACAACACTGACCGGACGGGTGCTGCGACATCTGGCCGAGCTGAGTCTTCGCGTGGAAGATTTCCGGAGAGCTCACCGTCACGCTTCAAAAGCGATGGTTATAATGAAAAGAGCCGGAGATTCTACCGAGCAAGCCGCGTTGTGGAAAATCATGGGCTGCATCGCTGAATCACGGGACGACCACAAGAAGGGTGCCAAGGCGTTCGATCAAGCCCTCAGGCTGGCTTCCGATGCCGGAGTGCCGTTTGAAAAAGCGGAAATTCTGGTCACGGCGGGTCTGAGCAAACTGTTCCCGACGAAACGACGTTTGAACTTTCTGTTCCGCGCCGAAGAGTTCTATGCCCGGAACCGGATCGATCACAAGTTGCAACAGATCGAGAAGTTGATCGCTGATGTCGCAAAGGTCAAACCATCAAGCACGACCGAAGAGGAAACATCGGCGGGGACTCCTGCCCGTGACGAGTTTATCACGGCCTGCCCGGCGATCCGACAATTCAAGTCACAACTCCCGGCTATTGCAAGGTCCGATCTGCCGCTACTTTTGACCGGACCAACCGGTGTTGGTAAAGACCAGATGGCTCGCCATTTTCACGGTCTTTGTCGACCGGGTAAACCGTTCGTGGCTGTCAATTGTGCCTCTGTTCCGGAGACGCTTCTTGAATCGGAACTCTTTGGATACCGTCGAGGCTCCTTCACCGGCGCCGACTGCGACCGGCAGGGTTTGTTCCTGGCGGCCAACGGTGGCGTCCTCTACCTTGACGAAATCGGCGACATGCCGCTGGCCCTTCAGGCCAAACTGCTCGGCGTTCTGGAGCGGCGCAAAGTGTTGCCGCTGGGTGCAACCACAGCAGTTGATCTTGATGTCAAACTGGTCGTGGCCACCAATAGAAACTTAGAACAGATGGTTGAGGCGGGCACATTCCGACGAGACTTGTACTATCGGATCAGTGGTATCAGCTTTGAAATTCCGGCCCTTCGGGACCGCAAAGAAGATATCCCGCTGCTGCTGAATCACTTTGTAGCACGGAGTAGCGTGCTCGATCAGGGAGGTAAATTCCCTTCCGAATTGCTCGCGCGATTCATTGAGTACGACTGGCCCGGCAACACCAGAGAACTGGCCAACAAGGTGATGAGGCTGGAGGTCATGGCGGAGATGGTGACCGAAGGCGACCTGACCGAGTTGGCTCATTCTATTTTTGCACCCGAGACCGAAGCAATTGAACGCTCGCTGTTTGAAAAGGTCGAAGAGTTCGAACGCCAGTTGATCACCGAAGCGATGTTAGCTGCGGGCGGTAATAAGTCCAAAGCGGCGCGCATTCTCGGAGTTCACGAGGCGACCATTCGGACCAAACTCAAACGGCACCAGGTCAGTCGGGAAGGAGGTGTCGCTGGCAGGCAGGCATCCTGAGCGATTGACCGGACAGTTGACCCGGCGATATTCGCACTCTGCGGAGATTATGCCTCGTAATGGAGACAAATCTCTCAGATAGTCGCTGTCAGACCGATCCGACTGACGAGCAATATTTGCCCGTCGCTCGTAAGATGTAACGAAATCAACGCATTCCTTGGTAGCGGTAAGCGCTTATAAAAACAGCGCTTACCGCTTTTTTTGAGCCACTATTCGTATGAACGTACGAATTGCCAGAATCAGCCCACCAGCAACAACAGCACGGAATATTTGTAACCAACATAGCTACAACAACATAGAGGAGATAATGGCCGCGTTTTCGCATTGTGGCATCGTGGTTGCTTTATACCAGAACGTCATTCAGACTCCTTGAGCGCTGCTCTCAGCTCAAGCCGTTTTTCTCTTTGGTGGATGTCGCCCGTGTATGAGGGGTACGCGGGCGACTATTTTATTACACCGACTCCCAGATGCGGGCGTGCTCTCTATAATAAGTGACGAACCAGCCGGACGGTTAGTGCAATGCCGGCTCACCGGTCCACCTGCCCACCGGAGATTCCTCTCTTGCCGAGCGCGTGCAAATTCGATATTTTCCCAGATTGCTGATATACGACCTACAACAAGGTGTCGCCGATGAAACTGCTGGTTGACTCTGAAGAATTCTGGGCCTCACTAAAGGCAGATATTGCCTCGGCGCGCGACTACGTCTATCTCCAGACGTTGTCGTTCGAAGGCGATACGGTTGGAAAAGAGTTGTGCGCCCAGTTGAAAGCCTGCGCCGCCACCGATGTGCGAGTAATAGTCGATAGCTACACCAAGTATATTATCTCCGACAAATTTCTCTATACGCCAAGGAATCTTTGCGATACGGAACTGCGCCACGAGGTTAAAGAGACTCACCGCATGATTGATGATATCCGGCAACACGGGGTCGGCTTCAAGTGGGTCAACCCGGTCGGCTTCCTGCTGCACCGGTTTCCATCGCGCAATCATAAGAAGATGGTCGTAATCGACGGTCACATCACGTATGTCGGCGGCATAAATTTCAGCGAACATAATTTCGCCTGGCATGATATGATGCTGCGGCTTGACGATACCAATATCGCAACGGTGTTCGCCGAAGATTTCAAGAGAACCTGGCTGGGGGAGAATGAAAAGCTGACCTGTAAGTTTGATGGCATTGAGTTTATTTTCTTCGACGGCAAGAATAACGAGTCGCTTTTTGAGCCGATAATGGATCTGCTGGACGGTGCATCAAAATCGGTGACAATCGAAAGCCCGTATCTGTCATTTCCTTTTGTGGAAAAACTGGCGGAGTTGCGCAAGCGGGGAATTGATATCACTATCATCACGCCCGAAGACAACAACAAGAAATTGGTCAAGCAGTACATCCTGTGGGAAGCGGCCCGCCATAATTTCAAGGTCGAGTTGTATCAAGGTCGCATGACTCATCTCAAGGCGATGTTGATTGATGATGAGACGCTCATCATGGGCTCAACAAATTTCGACTATCTCAGCTACACTCTGCAACAGGAGATCGCAGCCATTGTGACCGATCGGACCATCGTCGATGAATTCATAGCTCGCATTATCGAACCCGACTTGCGCAACTCAAAAAGATTCGATGGGCAAGTAGATGCCGCCGCCGGTGCCAGACTCAATCGTCGTCTCCGTTCGGTTGCCCGCCTCGCGGTAACTCTCAACCGACTCTAAGTGGCATACCAGCCACAAATATCTTCTTGCTTTGTTTTCCAACCAGTTTGATCTTTGAGTTGATCGTTCACAGGCAGAAAGAGAATGATAAACTCACACCGTGAGTAAGAGACGGAGGTTTCCAAGTGGATGCAAGCACAACCCTGGCCATATCGTTCATAACGTATAGCCTCTTTATCATTGGTACCGGGCTGTACAGTACCAAACTTCGCAAAGAAACCGATGCCGACTTCGTACTGGCCAATCGCGAACTCGGCCCGTGGGCTTCGGCACTGTCAGCTTCGGCGTCTTCGGAGTCAGGCTGGGTGATGCTGGGACTGGTCGGGCTGGCGTTTAGCGATGGTCTCTCGGCGCTGTGGATTGTGCCGGGGATCGGTCTGGGATATCTCTTCAACTGGTTCGTACTGGCGGAACGACTTCGCAAGAGCACGGCAGCATCGGGGGCGGTAACTCTACCGCAATACATCTGTCACCGCTTTGGTGCAAACTCCGCGGGGCTTCGCCTGACGGCAGTGATAATAATCACCGCATCGATGCTCGGCTACGTGGCCGCGCAAATGAATGCCGCCGGCAAGGCGTTTGGTGCCGTCTTTGAATTGCCATACTGGCTCGGCGTCCTTATCGGCGCGGTTATCGTTCTTGCTTACACGATAACAGGTGGCTTTCGAGCTGTGTGCTGGACGGACATTGTGCAGGGTTCGTTCATGGTAGTTGCACTAATCGGTATGCCGCTGGTCCTCTACGCACAGTTGGGCAGCATGGATAATTTCGCCATGGCGATCAACAAGCTCAGCCCCGACCTGCTCACCCCATCGGGGGGAAGAATCGGTTATTCACTGGCCGGGTTTGTTGTGGGGATGATCGGTATCGGCCTTGGCTATCCGGGACAGCCGCATGTTCTCTCCCGATTCATGGCCGCGCGTAATTTTGCGACCGTCAAGATGGCCGGCGTGGTGGCTTTCTTCTGGTTCATTCTTGTCTATATGGGCGCTATCATCTTTGGTATGTTCGCCCGTGCTTATTATGCCAACCTCACCGATCCGGAACAAGCCCTGCCAATCGCAGTTGGCGACTTTCTGCCGCCGGTTCTTGGCGGGTTTGTGATCGCGGCGATTGTATCGGCCATCTGTTCGACTGCTGACTCGCAATTGATCGTTGTCTCCTCGGCAATCTCGCGCGATGTTATCCCCTGGTTCGGTAAGGACAAGAACGGAACCGATACCGATCCCCGCACCAGATTGAAAAAACTTCAGCGCCTCGACAAATGGGTGCTAATCGTCCTGGCTGTTTTCTCGGTGCTGTTCGCTCTGACTGAAAACCGCGTCATCTTCGAGTTTGTTCTCTATGCCTGGTCGGCGCTGGGGGCAGCTTTCGGACCGGTGGTGATACTTGGTCTGATGTGGAAGAGGGCCAACAAATCGGGAGCGATAGCCGGCATGATCACCGGGCTGGCTGTGACGATTGTCTGGAAAAACGTTGCCGTACTCAAAGGCATGGTTTACGAATTGGTCCCGGCTTTTGTCCTGTCGTTTATTGCTGTGATCGTCTTCTCACTTGTGAGTGAAAGGAAAGCCGAACAACAAT
>DAOWIM010000127.1 GCA_030640905.1 bacterium | reverse complement strand
ACCCCGCATCCTCGCGGCCAGCTTCTTATCCCAGGACTTGGCCTGCTTGATATCCACGATACCAACCGTGAGGTAGCGTCCGAGCGCTGTCGCTATCCTGTGAAGCATCGACAGCGACCTGCCCGAGTAGTCGGCATCTTCAAGCTGACAGATCACCGAAGCGGTGGTATTGATCTTCCGCGCAAGCTCGGCTTGAGTGAGTCCGGCCTGTTTTCTGAGGTAGTAAATCTGACGCGCAATCTGTGCATTGAGTTTGATCTGTGCCAGGTCTGCCTCGGCTTTCGGATCGTCTTTGATGTATCGCTCATGCAGGAGTTTTAGAACGTCTCCGCGTTCGTGTTTGCTTGGTCTTGGCATTATGGCTTCTCCGTTCGTTTATCCACTTATTTGTTGCCTTATCCCGTAAATGAATAACGGGCCTTGCCCCTCCTATACTTGGCCATTCGCTTTATTGCTGTGGCGATATCCCTCTTAGGCACCCCTCCCGTTTTCTTCGAGAAGGCGTGCGTCAATACAACTACCGTCTGGCCGTCAAACGAATATAGTATCCTATAATTATTGCCAGAGTGTTTTACCCGAAGCTCATAAATGCCATCACCCAGATTATCGGCCTCGGGGCGGCGCAACTTGTGACCTTCAGATTCTAACCGGCTGAAGGCGTGGTAACATTTTAGGCGGGCCTTTCTTTGCAATCTGTCCAGCCAATCCAGAACCGGTACTCGGTGGCCATCCTTAAACATCACCAGCGTTACCATGCCATAATATTCGGTATTTTACGAATAATGTCAAGTCTATTATTCGTTTTTTTACGAATTATTTTGACGGGCAGATTGCCCGCGAGGTACGCTACGGCATTGCGTGGCATAGCTTTACATTGGTCGCTAGGTTGGAATGTAAGTATTATCGGGCGCGGGATGTGGATGTTCTGCTATGTAGTCAGTCAGATGCCCGCTATTCGCCATCCCTGTGAATATGCATCGATGAAGCCTGATCCGACGAGAATAACAGCACTTCGGCTATCTGGACGTGTTGTGGTCGCGAAGCAGCCCATATCACAGCATCGGCAACATCATCACCGGTGAGCGGACGTATTCCCTTGTACGCCTGCCTGGCACGCTCGGCATCGCCATGAAACCGCACCAGCGAAAACTCGGTCTCGACCAATCCCGGATCAACTGTCGTAACTTTCACCGCCGAATCGACCAGATCAATACGCATCCCTTTGGTAATTGCCCCCACCGCATGTTTTGTGGCACAATAGACATTACCAGCCGGGTAAACTTCGCGTCCCGCTATCGATCCGATATTTATCACATGACCACCGCCACGCGCCACCATCCCGGGAATAATCGCTCGGCTCACATAAAGCAAGCCCTTGATATTGGTATCCACCATCTCGTCCCAGTCGGTCGGGTCGCCTTCGTGAGTTCTGTCTAAGCCCCGACTGAGACCGGCATTGTTGACCAGAATATCAATCGCCTGCCAATTCTCCGGAAGCGACCCCAACCCCGCCTCAACTGCGGCGCGGTCGCGAACATCCAGAGGCAGCAGATACGATTCCACCGGTAGCTCGGAGGCCAATTTGCTAAGCCTCTCCTCTCTCCGCGCTACGAGTATCAACCGCGCCCCCGCCGCACCAAAACGCCGAGCGCATGCCTCCCCGATACCAGCCGAAGCGCCGGTTACCAGCACAATTTTGTTTTTTAGATTTTCTTCCAACATGACTCTCCAAGCTTCAGAAGTTGACCGGCACCGAAAATAGGACTACCGCAGGGCTGAGTCAACAACGTTTCAGCCAGTCATTGAACACCAGGCTGTTTATTTCCTGAACAGTTCCAACCGGCTTGAGGACCGGAGATTATCCGACTCCAGAGTGGTCAGCACCGGCAAGAGTATGGGATTTGAGCAATAGATTTGAGTTCAGTCTATTGCTCTTTCGGCTTTCGTTGGCAGAGGCGCCCTCGTAACTCGCTGGCACACCGCATGATAGTCATCGCCTAAGTGTTTGTCGCTGACTGGGCGTTTCGGGCACGAATTGTGCAGTTTCGACACTGGAAGTTCAAGTGGACAGTGGATCCGCCCGATAAAAGACGGTAGGTCGAAGACCGAACACCGCCGGGTGAGTCTCAATTACGGAGGAGCGGTCATGACTGAAACGAGAAAAAAGCCGGTTCTTACAGGTTTGCCGCCAAAGCGCTACTGGCACCTGTACAGCTTGCAGAATTTGCAGACCGAGAAACTGGTCAAAATCGTAAATAAGGTACTTAATAAAGAGTATGTCCTGATCAAGTAAGTTCGGCCAAATTTTAGCTTGACCTCCAGTGATTCATCGGACTATCTTCTGCGCTGACTTAAGTATCTTGAAAAGCCTATGCTGAAGAAAAAACTGACATTTCTGCTGATTCCCGACTCTGATGGGGTATCTCGGCAATTTAGTGTGAGAGTCGCCCTGGTGGCGGCTGTCTGTGTTGTAGTGCTGTCTATGGCCACAGCTACCTTTTTCTTCTCCGCAAAGTATTTCTCAGATCGAGTATCACAACAGGAACTGACCAGACTGGCTACGGAAAACGAAGTTCTGGCTCAGAAGTACGAGCTGCTCCGATGGAATGTCGCCGAACTGGAAGATCGGTACCGGATAATGATCGAAAAGGAAGTCACTATCCGCACGGCTTTCGATCTGCCTGAGATCAGTAGCGAAGAGAGACAACTCGGTATCGGCGGACCTATCCCCGAGGCCATCTCCGACCTCTCGACTGTCGAACGGATCGCCTACGAGAGTGAGAGCGAAGTTGACCGGCTACTGAAAATGTCGCAATTCGAGTTGGAAAAATACTCCGAAGTTGAAAACCAGCTTAACAATATCAAAGACCGGCTCGACCACACACCGTCAATCTGGCCCACTCAGGGATGGATGGCATCAGCGTACGGCATGCGAGAAGATCCCTTCACCGGTTACCGAACCATGCACCGCGGAATTGACATTGCCAATCACCGCGGCACACCAATCGTCGCTCCGGCTAATGGCCGCGTGAAGTCGACATCCAATAACGGGAATATGGGCAAGGTTCTGGTGATTGATCACGGTTACGGCTTCCAGACCCGCTATGGTCACCTTGACGAAATTAAAGTGAAGCGGGGACAGCAAGTCACCAGAGGCGATGTTGTCGCTCTGATGGGAGCATCCGGTCGCTCGACCGGGCCGCATCTTCACTACGAAGTAATCCGCAACGGCAAGTTCTACAATCCCATGAAATACATTCTCAACGAAATGTAGAAGGGGCATATCTGCCCCAGCTCGTCCACCCGTCTGATAACAGACGGTTTTTTTTTGCCCGGCGGGAAAATCGGCGCCGGTAAACGTTTTGCGTTCGAGCGCCAATTTCGTTACATTCCCAGCAGATATTGAGAGGGTCTTATGTTCCATGGTATCAAAAACAAGCGGGAATTGATTCTATTTCTTTTGCTGACGCTGATTGTTCTGGCTCAGGCCATCTGGTGGATCATCTTTATGGCTCGCCTGACCGATGAGAAAGTCACTATCGCCGGTCAACTGGGGGCTGATGGGGCATTCATGGAGAATATCGCCAAGCAGGAAATTAACCGTCAGATCATGGTCGGCCTGGAGGGCGTCTTCTTTCTGGTGCTTATTCTGGCCGGAGCCTGGTTGATCTATCGCGCTCTGGTCAGAGCGGAGGAACATAAGTTTCAACAGCAGAACTTTCTCATGGCTGTTACCCACGAATTGAAAACACCGTTAGCCTCGATGAAAATATACCTCGGCAGTCTTCAATCTCCCAAGATATCGGATGAGAAAAAGGTCGAACTGATCCCCAAGATAAAGCGTGACCTTCTCCGCTTTGAAAAATTGGTCGGGGATATCCTTGAAGCCGGACGGTTCGAGCGCAGCGGCTACCGACTCAACAAAGGCCCCATGAATCTGACTTCGGCAGTAGAAGAGGTGCTGGAACAAATGGTGACCCAAGCCTCGGAGAAAGAGATCAAAATCGACAAGAACCTCTCAGACGATCTACCCTATTCCGGTGATCAGGCCGCACTCGGCAGAGCACTCGGAGCAGTGCTGGAAAACAGCATAAAGTACAATGAAAATAGGTTGGTGCAACTCCAGATCAAACTGGAAACCAGCGACAAGAATATTGTACTCAGTGTCACCGACAACGGTATTGGACTGAAGGCTTCCGATACAAAACAAATCTTTGATCGCTTCTACCGCGTAGGAGATGAGATGAAACGGAACCAACCCGGCACCGGGCTTGGATTGTTCCTCGCACGCGAAATCTTCAAAGCCCACGGTGGAGAGATAACCGCAGCGTCGGACGGACTCGGCCAGGGCACCACTATTACTATGAGGTTACCAGTCAATGGCTAGAGCCAAAACAATCCTACTGGTCGAAGATGACCCCGCTCTTGCTGATGGATTGACTCTCAATCTTGAGGCTGAAGGCTATCAGATCGTTCATGTCAGCGATGGCGGACTAGTGATCAATATGTTTGAACGCGGCAACTTTGACATGATCCTGATGGATATCATGCTGCCCGGAATCGATGGTCTCACCCTCTGCAAGACAATCCGTACCGCCGGATCAACGATCCCGATTATCTTCATCACCGCCCGCAGTGAGACCGAGGAGAAAATCGAAGGTATTCTGGCGGGGGGCGATGATTACATTGCCAAACCTTTTGAAGTCCTGGAGCTGATGGCCAGGATTCAGGGCATTTTCCGACGGCAGGCATGGTTGACCAAGGAAGAGAAGCGTGGCGATGTCTTCGAGTTTGATGATCGCTCAATCAACTTCAAGACTTTCGAGGCCAGTGGTCCGGGTGGAACGTTCAATCTTACCCGCAAGGAATGTATGGTCATCAAGTACCTCGTCTCAAGATCAGGTCAGGTTGTCAGCCGCGATCACCTGCTTGACGCAGTGTGGGGTTATCGTGCCTACCCCACCAATCGAACGGTCGATAATTTCATTCTCAAGCTGCGAAAAATCTTTGAGGATGATCCCAAGAACCCCCGTTATCTGGAAACGATCAGAGGTGTTGGCTACCGCTTCGCCAGCCCGGCGGATGATTAGTTTTTCTGTGTAACTGATCTGCCCCTGAGGAACACGATACTTGGCAAGGGTAGCGTGGTAGATCATGGTTGCTTGCAACCTGACAAACGGCCACAAGTGGCTTTCAGATCACAAGTGGCTTTCAGGTCACAAGTGGCGTTCAAAATTGCGCGGGGTCCTAGTGCCCGCCCACGAAGCCCACTACAGTGGGGAGTGGTTTGCTACCTTGACATCTCGCTCGGCTTTACTAAATTCCTGCAAGCTTGAGATGGAATGCGGGAATGATCAAACTCATAATTGGCCTCGGCAACATCGGCCCGGACTATCAATTCACCCGCCACAACTGCGGGTTTGCGGTTCTCAACAAGGTTGCCGCCACTCTGGGCGGAAAAAAGAGCACCGACCACGCGCTCTATGACTGGTCGCGCACCACCCATGACGGCTCCGATATTATCCTGGCCTGGCCCAAGACCCTGATGAACCGATCCGGGGAGACTGTTGCCGCGCTAGTGGCTGCAGGTGGCTACGATCTGGAGCAGATTCTGGTGGTGGTCGATGATTTTAACCTGCCATTGGGGCGGATTCGGCTGCGACGGGCAGGTTCCGATGGTGGCCACAACGGACTGAACTCAATAATCGAGACCCTCGGCTCCGAGGCCTTCCCCCGGTTGAGACTTGGGATCGGCTCGGTCCCTGAGAGCATGCAAAACATCGATTTTGTTCTGGGGCGATTTGATAAAGACCAACTGGAAACTGCCGAAAAGATGTTTGACATTGCTGCTGAAGCAGTTATATTCGCCATCACAAATCGCTTTGAAGAGGCGATGACAGAATACAATAACTGACCTGCCTGGTTTGCCCTCATATCCGCAACCAGGCCGTTTGAGACACTTAACCAACGTCCGAAGGAGGATATTTGATGAGACTCTACGAGACTACGTTTGTCATCAATCCCCACACTGACGATGCCACGATTGAAGACCGGATCAAAACAGTTGTTAGTACAATTACCGACAACTCCGGCAAGATCGTGCACGAAGACCACATGGGTACGCGCCGCCTGGCCTACCCAATCCAGAAACTAACTCAGGGTTTTTACGGCAGCTTCATTTTCCAGGCCGAACCTGAGGCTCTGCCACCCCTCGACAAGCTCTTCCGCGAGGACGAGTCCTACATCCGTCACCTGACAATTGTTTTTGAAGGGACGCTTGAGGACATCGAAAAAGAGAAAGAGGCCAAAGCTCACCCGGTAGTGGACGATCGACGACCGGCACCAGCGCGCCCGGTCGGCCAGCGCAGACCCGAAGCAGCACCCGTTGCAACGGCTGAACCCGCTGCCAAACCTGAACCCGCTGCCGAACCTGAGCCCGCTACCGAACCTGAACCCGCTACCGAACCTGAGCCCGCTGCCGAAGCTGCTCCGGCAGTACAGCCAGACCCGGAACCAGTTGCTGAGCCGGAAGCTGCGGCCGCACCCGAGGAAGTGCCCGCTGCCGAGCCGCAGGAAACTGCCCCGGCCGAGCCCGAATCAACTCCCGAGGATACATCTTCGGAAGGGTCAACCATCGATGATGAGGAGGATGAACTCTAATGGCTTTTCAGAAACGAACACGACCGGGAGCCGGCAACGACAAGAAGAAAAAAGGCCGTGCAGGTGGCCTGAAATCGAGAAAAAGAAAAATCTGTCGCTTCTGTGAGAACCACATCAAGCGAATAGACTACAAAGACGAACGGGCATTGAGCCGCTTTACCAATGAACGCGGCAAGATCATTCCCCGCCGGATATCGGGCAACTGCGCTCGCCATCAGCGAAAACTGACAACCGCTATCAAACGAGCCAGAGTACTGGCCATTCTCGCCTTTGAAAGTGAATCTTATCGCTGAGAACATTACATCCGCGGTCACTGTGAACCCGAGCAGACCAAAAGAGAGTCGCACCGGTCATTATATCATTATCGCCGCGATGACCGTCTATTCGATTCTTGCGTTTGGTGGCGTTGCCGGAGAGACAAACCTGGGTATGGCCATGATCGTTGCGATCGTGGCATACTTCATGGCGTTCTACGTCTTCTACGGCATCTCACGCCTGGCTTATCGCCGGGACACTCTTCTGCTCTGGGGCGGCGTGGTGGTTGCCGCTATAGTCGGTTATCTCTTCTCCGGTCTTACTAACGTCTGGTATCTACTGACCGGCTGGAGCATGCTCTTTTTCGGCGGTACGATTGCCGGACGGATGATTGCGACCGGTCGTTCCCCGTTGCGCACCTACATCTACAGCGCGGCAAGTGTTGCCGTCCTGGTGATTATCCAGCAGGTAGCGCTATGGCCGGAGATGATCGTGATGAGTCAGTCACTGTTTGCTGAATGGATAACCGAATTGAAAAACAACATGGCCGGAATGAATCAGGACACAGTCACGCTTCGAGACAATATCGCCTATACGGGCCGTATGCTTCAAGCGATGTCAAGACTGCTTCCTGCTGCTGCTATCTTGAATGCGGTGATGCAGTTTTCGGTGGCGTTTCTAATTTTCCTGTACCGTCTGGACAGAACAGAACCTGCCGTGCAACGGCTGGCTCCGTTCACCATGTGGAAAATGCCATTCGGTTTTGTAGCGGTCGTTCTGCTTGCTATCATGGGACGATTCTTTGGAACAGAGACAATGACACTAATTGCCGACAACGTGCTTTTTATCCTGGCCGTTTATTATTGTCTGACCGGCCTGGGATTGGTGGAGCACTTCTTGAGTCGGCTGAGAGTGTCGTTGATGGTGAGAGTCCTCTTTTACATCCTGCTGTTCTTCTCGCAGCTGTTGGGATTTTTTGCCGCCGCCTTGCTCGGATTGATTGATAGCTTTACCGACTGGAGAAAGACGCAGCATATTCAAACGGTTGCCATGTGACCGTGCGAAAAAATAATTATATTGCCTGAGATTTGGAAAGGATATATCATGAAAGTAATATTGCGCGAAGACATAGAAGATCTCGGCCAGGCCGGAGAGGTCATCGAGGTAAAAAGCGGGTACGGGCGCAATTTCCTGTTTCCCCGAAACATGGCCATCCCGGCGACTAAGGCCAATTTGAAAGCTATTGGCGAGGTCTCCCGTCAGAAAGATCAGCGTGAACGGAAGAATCGTCGGGAAGCCGACAAGATCAAAGAGAGTATCGAGAAACTGTCGATTTCAACCGAGGTTCAGGTTGGTGAAGAAGACAAGCTGTTTGGCTCAGTCACAAATGCCGACGTTGCCAAGCTTCTTGATGCTGAAGGTGTGATCGTTGACAAGCGAGCCGTGTTGATGGAAGAGCCGATCAAAGCTCTCGGCGTTTACACGATTCCGGTCAAGATCGCCAAGGATGTCACCGCGGACCTCAAACTGTGGGTCGTAAAGAAGTCGTAGAACGATGAACATGCTCGAGGTCAAGGTCGAGGGTTTAGCTCTCGACATGACCACTAACTCGCCGGTCGTGATTCTGGCAGCCGAGGGAGTGGACAAGGTGTTGCCGATCTGGATCGGCCATGCTGAAGCCTGGGGAATTGCTATGGAACTCTCCGGCATCAAGTCGGCCCGTCCGATGACATACGATCTGATTCGCAATATTATCGAGTCACTCAACGCCAACCTTGACCGGGTCGAGATCACTGAGTTACGCGAGCAGACATTTTTTGCCCGCCTGCTTATTTCCAATAAGGATCAGAAATATGAGATTGATGCCCGACCTTCGGACTCAATCGCACTGGCCCTGAAAAGCAAGGCGGGGATATTCGTCAACGAACAACTGTTTCAACTCAAGGAAGGTGAGCCGGGGCATAGCCCAAACATGGCCACCGACCCCGAGACGCTCAGAGAGAGGCTGAGAAAAATAAATCCCGAAGATTTCGGGAAGTACCCTCTGTAGATGACTT
>DAOWIM010000129.1 GCA_030640905.1 bacterium | reverse complement strand
GTTTGGGTGAAATCTCGCCGTTCTTCATTTTCCCGCAGAGTTCGAATATCTGCTTGAGTTCGTCGGCCGTAAAATCTGTAATCTGGCATAGTGAGCGCGGCATGGCTCCTCCTTTGCGAATAGACATCAATAGCTACAACAAAATCGTGAGGAATAAAGAGCGGCGACGGGCCACTGTCAAGCAGTTAGAAGCAGGTTTCTCCTTTTCGTACCGATAACGGCTGTTCAATAAATGAACAATCCAGCCAAGCCGCCGACCGGGTGAGAAGCATCGCAAACATCATCGCCCAATTTACAGACATCTAAAATCTTGCTATCGGCAACCACCTTGGTCATATTCCGTATACTGAAGGTAGATCGTAGAGGAAAGTATCAAATGAGCAACGGTGCTAAAATATTCGGGTTTATACTAATTGTCTTCGGTGTCCTCCTTGTCAGCAGGACGTTTGGCCTATTCTATTTCGGGATTGGCGACCTCTTCCGCCACATTCTGCCAATCGGACTGATGGCGCTGGGACTGTGGATGATTATCCGTAAGAAAAAGAAGCTGGATTGCATCGATGCCGAGTACCGCGCCCAGGAAAGCGGCGCTACTTTTTCCGCCTCAACCTCAGGCCAACCTGAGCCACCCCCCGCATCAGGCACCGGTCCGGAAAGCGCACAACCATACACAACCTCAACCGGCGAGCAGCCTTTTTATCGCGAAGCTGGACGTCTCAAATACAGCAAGTTCATCGGTGATATGAATATCAACTGCACCAACCTCAGCCTGGAAAACATTGAGGTGTCCTCGGTGATTGGCGATGTCGATGTAAACCTCACCGGCGGGAAGCTGGGTGAGGGGCTCAACAGAATGATCTTCTCCGGTTTCATCGGCGATATCAGGATAATGATCCCGAAGGACTTCGCGGTATTCGCGCATTGCTCAAACTTCATTGGCGACATTGATGTGGTCGGAAGGCGGGCCTCAGGATTTGGCAACAACATCGATTGGCAGAGCGACAACTACGATTCGGCTGATTCCAAGCTCTATATCGCGGCGAACAATTTCCTCGGCGACATCAAGATATTCCAAGTCTGATTCACTCAAGAGAGTACCCCTATAAGATATACCGGCTGAGGTCCTCATCCTCAATGATGTCGGCAAGATTCTTCTCCACGGTCTTGGCCGTAATCACCACCGTTTTCTTGCGTACCGGCGGTTTGAAGAGAAGGTCCTCAAGAAGCGTTGTCATAATGGTGTGAAGTCGGCGAGCTCCGATATTTTCCGAATCGGTATTCACTTTTTCGGCGAACTCGGCGATCCGGGCGATACTGCCTTCGGTAAATTCCAGGACAATCCCCTCGGAGGCCAGTAGTGCCTGATACTGTTTGATCAGTGCTGTTTTTGGTTCGGAGAGAATGCGTTTGAAATCCTTGGCTGTCAATGAATCAAGTTCAACCCTGATCGGAAACCTGCCCTGTAACTCCGGTATCAGGTCCGATGGTCGCACCGCGTGGAAAGCTCCAGCCGCTACAAAGAGAATGTGATCGGTATGAACCATGCCGTACTTTGTCATCACACCAGACCCCTCGACAATTGGCAATATGTCGCGCTGCACCCCCTCACGACTGACATCAGGGCCACTTTTGGCGCCATCAGATGCAATTTTGTCCAGTTCGTCAATAAAAACGATACCGGCCTGCTGCACCCGCTCCAGCGCAATAGCAATTACCTCATCCATGTTGACCAGCCGATTGAGCTCCTCGTTGAGCAGAAACCGTCTGGCGTCAGCTACTGTCATCTTGCGACGTTTCGTTTTCTTGGGCATCAGACCGGAGAACATCTCCTGGAAATTCACGCCCAGCTCCTCCATCCCCATCGGGGAGAATATTTCCACGACCGGAAATTGGCTCTGCGGCGCATCAAGCTCTACTTCTCGTTCATCGAGCTTGCCCTCAAGTAGTTTCTGCCGGAACTTTTCTCTGGTTTTCTGATGTGTTACCGGGGCAATCTGGCCAACTTCGGCGGCAGATTCATTCTGAGGCATACCCTGTACCGGTCGCGGTGGTGGCGGCAGGAGCAGATCTAATAGACGTTCGGTAGTGTTGGCCGCTGCTTTCTCCTGAAGTTCTGCGGACTGCTCACTCTTGCCCATGTTGACAGCGATATCGACCAGGTCGCGAATCATCGACTCAACATCACGGCCCACGTACCCAACCTCGGTAAATTTCGAAGCCTCTACTTTTATAAACGGCGCTCCGGCCAGGTCGGCCAGACGACGGGCGAT
>DAOWIM010000094.1 GCA_030640905.1 bacterium | reverse complement strand
TCAGTGGTTCGAATCCGATGCAATCTTCCGAGTACTTGCATGGATCCGGTTTCCCACAGAACGGCGGACAGCACGATACAACAACGATCGCGCCGACAATCACCATTGCCATCACTGTGATTACTCTCATAACTTGTGCCTCCAATAGCCTGAGGTTTGCGGTCTCGCTCGACCAGATGGTTTGTCATCGGGTCGTACCCGAGCCTGCTCTCTATTAAGTGCCGGTGACGGTTCGCAGCAGTTGCAGATCATCACCGGCCGTTTTCTCACAGACCGAACTTGCCGGTGTCGATCCATTCGTTCCGGAGCAACGACCACCAGTCAACCGCGAGTCCCCTGAGAACATATTCGTAGGGGAGATATCCGTAGCCACCGTCGCCCCAGCCGGTCCCCCAGGAGTTACGGATGATGAATGCCCCGGTTGTTATCAAGTTGCAGTCATCGTTCTTGATCTTCAGCTTGTCATTATAGCCGATTGCAACGATCGCATGCCCGCCCACTGCTTTGTCTCCAGTCGGGCACGGGAACGGTATCTTTCCGTCGCCGGCTGCCTGGCTGATCGAACGATAAACCGTAAAACCGAACATCGATGGCAACCCGGCCCGAAGGAAGAACTTGATTCGCTTAAGCAGCAGATCGCGCGCTATTCCCGGGGGATCGAACCGGTAATACTGAATCGCCTGATAATTTCCGGCGAAAGAGTAGTGGAATGCCGCCGGTTCAACATCGAAATCGACAATTTGGTACGGCCAGTACTTTTCCGGCAGAGCGCCAAACAATGCCATCGCGCCCATTGTTGTGCGAAGGAATGCTCCGGTATCGCCGTTCCAACCTAACAGGTTGCGGGTCGCTTTGTACAAGAACAGTCGGGAGGCGTCGATGTGTTTGCCGAACGCCCGCCGTTCATAATACTCCAGCAGGCCGACTCCCGCCTGAGCCGTGCAGGAACCAAGAGTCTCCTGATCTTCAATCGGCGAGCACCAACCTCTGAGATCAACTACCGGTGGCGGACCCGCCTTGATCGCGCCGCTCACGCCCACCTTTCTGAGCAGTTTACTGACCGGCTCCTGCCCGAGGTTCTTGAGTTTAGACGAGACCTCCTTAGTCTCGATTGTGTAGTCGCGTATGTCAGGATAGTCGGGCAACCACCCCATCCCATGCGGCCATCTTGCGACTTGTGGTACATCAGCCATTGTTGTTACCTCCTCCAAATACGGTTAGAGTGTTTTCGGAAGCAACCCGTCGCCGAGGCGCATTTCAGAGACTGTTGATAATCAATGGTCTTATCGCCCCATTCCTTCAGCATATCCCCATGCCACCATACCTGCGAACTAACGTTGCTTCACGGTTATAGGCTTAGCCGTCAGGCGGCATTACAGCACATGAGTACAGTCCCGGCAGTAAGCCGACCTAATACGATGGATGATGGTCATTGATGTGACGAGCCCAATTATTTCCTGTGCTCGCATACTACAGCCTGTTGCCAACGTTGTCAAGCTTATAGTAAGGGTAGTTCACAGAAATCATTCCTCCGAATCGCTTTACAAACGCATTCCTCCACCATATACTATAAGCTCTGCCTTGTGAAAAATGTGACTAACTGTTGGCGCTGTGAGGGCAGAGGGAAGCCGACACCGACTCTGAAGTCAAGACAAGGGAACAACTTAAATGTACCGAATTGAATCAAAGATCGATACATCATCCGACACTTTCAAGGATAACGACAAGGTCAATCGCGATCTCCACCGTCAGTTCAAGGAAAAACTGGAGCAGGTCAAACTGGGCGGACCGGAGAAATCCCGCAAGCGTCATCTTGACCGCGGCAAACTGCTCCCGCGTGAACGTCTGGCCAGAGTACTGGATAAGAACACGCCCTTTCTGGAACTTAGTCCGCTGGCCGCGTACGATATGTACAATAACGATGCGCCTGCCGCCGGGATTATCACAGGCGTCGGCGTAGTGCATGGCCGCGAAGTGATGATGATCGTCAACGACGCTACCGTCAAGGGCGGCACTTATTACCCGATGACGATCCTCAAACATGCCCGCGCTCAGGAAGTGGCCGAGAAGAACAACCTTCCGTGCATTTCCCTGGTCGATTCCGGTGGCATTTTCCTGCCGCTGCAGTCGGGGACGTTTCCGGACAAGGATCACTTCGGCCGCATCTTCTTCAATCAGGCTCGCATGTCGGCCAAAGGCATCCCGCAGATATCGGTCGTGCTCGGATCGTGTACAGCCGGTGGGGCCTATCTTCCGGCGATGTCGGACGAGACGGTTATTGTTCGCAAGCAGGGAACGATTTTTATCGGCGGTCCACCTTTGGTGAAAGCGGCGACCGGCGAAGTTGTTACCGATGAAGAGTTGGGCGGCGCCGATGTTCATTGCCGCACTTCAGGCGTCTCGGATCATTATGCTCAGAACGATGAACATGCGTTGCAAATAACACGTAACATTGTGGAGAATTTAAATCGTTCCGGTCGTGCCGAGATTGAGATGTCTCAGCCGGAGGACCCTTACTACGATCCCGAAGAACTATACGGCGTCATACCGCACGATGTCCGCAAGCCATATGACATCCGCGAGTTGATAGCAAGGATTGTCGATGGTTCTCGCTTCCATGAGTTCAAGGAGTTGTACGGCACCACCCTTGTGACCGGCTTTGCTCGGCTCATGGGATACCCGGTTGGAATTCTGGCCAACAACGGTGTGCTTTTCTCGGAATCGTCACTTAAGGGTGCGCATTTTATTGAACTGTGCACGGAACGAAAAATCCCGCTGCTGTTCCTGCAGAATATCTCCGGGTTTATTGTTGGTCGTCAGTACGAAGCGGGCGGTATCGCTCGTGATGGCGCCAAGTTAGTCCATGCGGTAGCCAACGCCGATGTGCCGAAATTTACGGTCGTGGTCGGTGGTTCATACGGAGCCGGCAACTACGCGATGTGTGGACGGGGATATTTCCCTCGCATGATGTGGATGTGGCCGAATTCGCGTATCTGTGTGATGGGTGGAGAGCAGGCCGCCGGTGTGCTGGCGACGGTGAAGATTCGCCAAATGGAAAAAGAAGGCAAGAAACTGACCGAGGAAGAAATCGCCGCCATCAAACAACCAATTGTAGATAAATACGAAAGTGAATCGACACCATACTACTCGGGAGCGCGGCTTTGGGATGACGGCATGATCGGGATGACCGACACCCGCCAGGCCATTGCGCTTGGTATCAGCACATCGTTGAATGCCGAAATTCCCGACCAGAAGTACGGCGTCTTCAGAATGTAACGGGCAAGGCCGACTTATGACGAACTATACTACAGTCAAGTGTGAGAAAGACGGGCCGATTGTCCGCGTGACATTCTGCCGCCCGGAAGTTCACAACGCTTTCAACGGCGACCTTCTCTCCGAGATGTCCGACCTTTTCTCAAGTCTTGAGAAGGACGACGATATCCGTGTTGTTGTGCTCACCGGCGAAGGGAAATCGTTTTGTGCCGGAGCCGATCTCAACTGGATGCGGGCGGTGATCGATCAGTCATTCGAAGAAAACCTTACCGAATCAAACGCTCTGGCCGATTTGTTCTACAAAATATATTCGTTCCGGAGGCCGATCATTGGTCGGATCAATGGCGCTGCTATCGGTGGCCGCACTGGTTTTGTTTCTGTGTGTGACATTGCTGTGGCGGCGCGTTCGGCGAAGTTCTCGTTCTCCGAGGTTA
>DAOWIM010000159.1 GCA_030640905.1 bacterium | reverse complement strand
GGTCGCCCGTTTCTTCGTTCACGGTAGCGACCCCTGGGCCCAGCAGGAAACGGCAGTGATCTATCTTATCTGCTATCTGGTTCTGTTTTTCGCCGGTCCCGGACGATATTCAATTGACAACAAGCTGTTTGCCGAGCGACGGTAGCCCGGCAATTTGCCGGCCTTCAAGGCTTCACCGGTCGGGACGTGGCTTCAGGTGTGTCCCTACAAAATTGTTTGTCATAAGGTCCGACAGCGAAATTAGAATTGAACGATATTGGTAATCTAACTCGTCGTGAGCCTTCTTTGACGAATAAACCCAGTCCAGATCGAGCATGCGCACCAGGTCGGGATAGAACGATATCTTCTTGCAACACAGCAATCGGCACAAGAAAAGCCAGCCCCGCGACACCACCTTCAAAAACTTTCTCGAAACCCTGACCAGATGAGGAGCACACCCGAGAGCAGCCGATACCGCCAGGACGAGGTCGCGCTCGGAGATATTGTCCCCGGCCAGAATGTATCGGTGACCGGGACGGCCTTTCTGCAGGGCGGCAATCACTCCGGGGGCAACATCGCGGATATCGACTAAATTGAGGCGCACCGACAGTTTTGGTATCAGGAGTTTACCGAAAGTCTTCATCGCCTTGCCGCGGTCATCGCCGGTACGGGAAGGTGCGATAATAATCGACGGGTTAACCGTCACCAGTTCGAGGTTGCTGCCAGTAGCAGCATCGGCCAGTTCAACTTCGGCCGCACGCTTGGTCATGATATACGGAATGCGAAGGTGACCGAGGTTGAACGGTGAATCTTCGTTGATCAGAGTTCTGCCGGAGCCACGCCGTCCGTTTTTCTTCAAGGCACCAACAGTCGCGACTGTTGAAACATGCACAAGTCGCCTCACTCCAGCCTGCTCGGCAGCTTTGAATAGTTCCACCGACCCGGCGGTATTGATCTGGGAAAATCCAGCAAGCTGGTCACGGCGGAAATTTACCCAGGCGGCGGTATGGATGATCGCGTCGATCCCTTCCACAAGCGTCGGTAGTTGGTTGGTATCGCAGAGATCGGCCGTGCGTTTTTCAAGACCGAGCGAATCAATGTAGGCAGTATCTGAACCGGCTCGCACCTGCGCTATCGGGTTGACCCCTTGTTGTACTAACTCATAGATCAGTTGCCGGCCCAGTGAGCCAGAGGCGCCGGTGATGAGAATTTTTTTCGATTCCAGATTAATCATATACTACTCACCTGCTGTTTTGGGGAAACATAGTTTCCCCTGTGGGGCGTATATTAAGACCTTTGGCGTCATTATCAACTGATTTCGTAAACCCTTGATATCCTTGACTTCTGGCTCTAATTAGCTATCTTGATTGAAATCTAAGGGAGGTTTCTATGCCCAAGATCAACTGGAAAAGAGTGATCGCGCGCGAGTGGCTGTTTCTGCTGTGCATCGGCGTTGGTGGATATGGGTTGGCCGCTGGCATATATTTTGTGGCCCAGCCCGAACGTGTGGAACAGACAGCCAAGAGCTTCCTCGCACCAAACGACAAGCCCTTTGACGTGTGGATAACGCGGGAGTACATTGATTCAATCTCGAAAGTCCCCGAGGAAGAATCCAACCTCACGCCCTTGGAAAGAGGGAAACTCATAGTATTGCTTCTGAAGAAAGGCGACCAACAACAGGAGAAGTGGGGAACCCGTGTCAAATGGGAATATGCCGCTGAGGGGTACGAGGACCAACAGCGCTTGAAGGCATACCGCCGCTCAGTGAGTAAGTTGGACGACATCTTTGGAATCGTTCGATTCATTCCCTACCCGCTCTTCCTATTCATTCGCACGATCCCCTGGGCAGTTCGGCAAGTCCGACGCCCCAAAGCGTCGGGTAGTTGATGGCCGTGACAGTGATGTAGGGTAGAACCACTATGGGTTCTGCCCTACGAAGCTTGCCTGATTCTTTTAGTTAGCTCGGGAAGATTTGATGATTTACGTCAAACCAAACAATATAAAACACCTTATTTTTGTGAAAGCCAACAATACGGGCTTTACCATAAGCTACAAATTGATAAGGTGGATATGTTTTGGGTATTGCTAACGAGCCTGAGAAGCCGGTTGGCTGTTTGCTCTTGGACCACTCTACTTCGTGTGCATGATGCTTACCAGCTTCTATTTGCCCCCAAGTCATTGTTGAATACATACGAAGGTGCTTGAATAACAAGCAAAAATCATTACAAGTAGCAACGCTCCGAGCAGAATAGTGCCTATGTTTTTCATCGTAGTATGAAAAACTGAAAATTGGATTGCGGTCCCGATAGGGTATTCTTGCGTCAAGCGTATTAAGGCTGGGGGTTTGATAGTCAGATTGGATGTCTGGAACGCCGATCTTAAAGGCGCTCTTCTTCTTGTTGTGCTTTTTCTTCCCCACTTTGCGCTTTATAGATCGGCGTACAGTTGGGTATAAAAAGACTTCATTATATTTGGGGGGATGATCTTTCTGGTAGTTCTTGAGGCGAAAGATTTTTTCCAGGGGTCTTCACTGTGCGACATACTTACAAGTGCCGTTGCCGACAGATTGCTAAAAATCCTAAAAAAGTCAGTCAGGAAGCTAATTTGTCTGTCCGAAAACATGTTAGCTTCTTTTCCATTTGGCTCATATGGTATCGCAGAAGATTTATGCTTCTTCCAGTGGTGATATACGTCGGCTATTACGGGGCCAAAGTCCCAAGCTTCTATATCATCGGAGAACAGGCGACGGTCAAAATTCACCAGATGCCAAGCCTGCGCATAATATAGTAGTTTCTGCAACTTTAGATTTGTTATTAAATCGCCGTTTTCCTTTGCCCACGCAAGAAATAGCTTTGCAACGCCCAACGCCCTAACCACAGGAATGCCTCCACATCTCTTCGTAAGTCAACTCCATTAAATACTATATCGGTCTTTGAAGCAATTACTTTCTACTCAAACGCAAGTACGGCATATATGTGCCGTATGTCAATCACTTTCTTTGGTTGGCAAATTACTAAACAGCAGCCTTCTATCTGCAAATCCGTACCATATCACCCCTGATCACGTTAACAACCACACTTAACAAAGGACAAATCCGTCATAGCATAAGAACAAGGAACAGGGTGAATCATGAAAGCCACATTGTGGCCAAAAAGCCACGTTGTGGCCAAAATTACTATTAACCCACCACTGCCCAACCCAAAAAATCCCAAAACGAACCCATTTCCCCGGATGAGATTCTGTTTTCATCAGCAATCGGTAGCCTTGACTTTTTCCGATTTTACCCTAACTTATGGGCACAAGGTATTGATGAATCACGTAGTGAGTGCTCTTATGTCCCGATTTGAACGCCTGAAAATCCTTTCTGAGTTTTTTGAATTTCTGAAAACTTCCAAGAAGTGGTGGTTGGGTCCGATCTTCGTTTTCTTGCTCCTGTTATCCCTGTTGATCGTCTTTACCGAATCCTCGGCCCTGGCCCCTTTTATTTATTCGCTATTCTAACAGGCTGTTTGATGAGCAATATATCGGTCATTGTGAGTCCGCCGCGGCGGAGCAATCTCCAATTGTTATGGGGCAACCGCTTAGAGATTGCCACGGCGTCCGCCTGTGGCGGACACCTCGCAATGACGATTTCGCCGTTTTTCAACAGCCTGCTAATCGTTCCGATGCGATCAACCGATTCGGCCAGATGAAACCTGCCCAGAACAAACAGCTCTCAACCAGATTCAAGCTGCTGGCTGCAACCATTACGCTGGTTCTTTTTGCGTTGGTTACCGAGGGTGCGCTGCGCTTGATTGATCCCGATCTGTTTTATCAGAATCAGGCTTTCCCACTGAACCGCGATGTTGACTTTCCGGATGTCTATAAAAGAGACACCGATCTCTTCTGGCGCTTCTATGCTAACCAGACGATAGACTCTCGCCGTTTCAGTTACCTGGACTATCGGATCAACTCGCAGGGTCGGCGCGGTCCGGAGACGCCTGAGGATGATGACAGCTTTCGCATCCTGGCTCTGGGCAACTCGTGCACTTTTGGCTGGGGTGTCGGGTACGATAATATCTGGACAACGCAATTGCAGAGGGTACTTCGGGAACGTTTCCCCCGGGAGAACATCCAGGTAATCAACGCCGGTATTCCGGGATATAGCTCGCATCAGGGTAAGCTTTATTTTTCGCGGGAACTGGTGGGACTGGAGTGCGACATCGTGTTGACGATGTTTGGATGGAACGATCAGTTTGCCGCCGGTAGTGGTATCGGCGATGATGAGCAACAAATGTCCGGGCCGATGATTCTCTGCATTCAGAACGCATTGGCCAAAATGAAGCTATATCAACTATTGCGGAAAGTAGTCCTTGCCGTCACGGAAAGTCGTTCCGACGTGCAACTTGATGATAACAAACGCCGCCGTCGCGTGCCGCTGGATCGATTCTCAGATAATCTCAGAGAGATT
>DAOWIM010000287.1 GCA_030640905.1 bacterium | reverse complement strand
GGATTGTATTGGCTTGGGGAATCTTGAGAATGTGACGCGTTAGTTTAATTTCGGAAGTTCCTCCATACCGACTCTGGCCGCTTCTTTCTGCATCAGCGATGTCAGTTCCCGGCGGATGTCCTCGGAGAGTCGAACCGGTTTGCTCTCGGCGACAATTCGTTCAACTTCGTTGTGTGCTCTTTCGATCATTGTCAGCCCGCCCTCCTCCTGCCAGCGGGAGCGATTTGCTCTGTCTATCGTGACGCCGGGGAAATGAAGCTCTTCGCGGAGATATTTGCGAGTGTGATCGGATATGAGCAAGTGATTATCTCTGAGGAGTTCTTCGAAGATCGGTTGCGCCGGGAAATCTTCTTTCGGTTCTATGCCACGAACCATCCGAGCCAGCGTACCGCAGATTTCGTTATCGACAACCAGTTTTTCCAGACTGAAACTGCTCTCAAAATCGAGCATCCCCGGTCCCGAGATATTGTTGATACCGGCCAGCGCAGCCAGAGTGGCGCCCATCGATGTTTCCATTCCAGCTTGAGCATCAAGCAGTTTGGAATCACTTAGCCCGATATATGCTTGAGTGGGCAGGCCGAGGTACTTGCCAATTTCGTTGTATGCGCAGTCGATCATCATCGTACCAATCGCGCCCATCGGAGTCGTTTCGTACCGGAGATCGAAAATCGCCGGAGAGCCGCCATAGAGGGCAGGTGCCCCCGGTTTGGCAAGCTGACTTATGACTACGCCACTTAATGTCTCAGCGGTATGCTGTATCAGCGATCCAACCAGCGACACGGGAGCCATGAATCCGGAGAGCGGCATAGAGATATATTCCACCGGTATTGAGAAGCGGGCGCAATCAATAACGTTTTGCGAGGTTGCTTTGCTCCATTTCAGTGGGGCAGTGGGGCAGCAGGAAAATACGGTCAATGGTTTTTCCGCCAGTGCTTCCTCGGTACCCCGGATGGCAACCTGAAGGTCTTTCATGATGCCAAACGTTTCGGCGGTGAAAGCACCGGTCACTACCGGCTTCTCGCAGTACATCAGACTGAGGTACAGTCGGTAACTGTCGGCGACGTCTTCGTGCACATCGGCAGGAATCATGGCGGTCGATTGGGAGAAAATGTGCTGCATGCCGGTCATCAGTTTTGTGTAGCGAACATAGTCCTGCGAAGTAGGTCTGCGACTGACCTTGCCATCATGGTCAAGAATATTGATAGCAGCCGATCCCGGCGTGAAGTTGACATTGAAGTCGGAGAGGTCCACCGCTTCATTCCCGATTGCATCGTACAACTTGAACGATTTGGGAGCAGAGGACAGGGCACGGTCGATGAGGTCATGAGTAAAGAAAGCTCGGCCCAATTTTGTGTCGATCTTTGCGCCGTGATCACCGAGCAACGAGAGGACCTCGTCGTTGTGAATTTCAACGCCGAGGTTGCAGATAAGGTCGCGGCCTTCGGCTACAATTCTGAGCAGTAGTTCTTCATTGAGAAATTTTGTGGTTGGTCGCACGAAAAAGCTCCTCCGATTTTTGGGCAGTCATCGGCTTTGTCACAAGCGGTGCCTGATAACGAGCAATACATCCGTTTTGTCAACTCGTAAGCTACTCAGACGATAGCAGCGGCACAAGTTGCAATAGGTGCCAGATTCTGGACCCAAGGGCGTGTATGGAGCGCTATTTGGGGTCAATCCTGCAGTCTCCGGGTCAAGTTTGGCTACTTCTCAGTCGATAATATTGTCATCTATCTTGCCGATATAAGTAGGGGATATAAATTCCCGCAGAGTTAGGGGAAAACGGGACAAAGTGTAAGATTGGCTGGCAACCATTATTAGATATAAAAGGGAGTACTATGAAAAGGGAAAAACATTACATGATTTATGTCTTGCTTGTTCTGTTGACAGGTGTCTGGATATTCATGCCAGGCTGTGGCGAAATAAAGCAGGAAAAGAAAAAAGAGCTTTTGATTTATTGCGGTACTACGATGATAAAACCTATGGCTGATATAGCCAGAATCATCGAAAAGCAGGAAGATTGCAAGATAATCATCACCAAAGGGGGGTCGGGAAATCTGCTCAAATCACTAAAGATCAACAAAGTCGGTGATTTGTACCTTCCTGGTTCGGACAACTATATCAAGACTTGTCTTGAGGAGAATCTGGTCAGTGATACGGTGTTTGTAGGATGCAATAAGGCTGCGATAATGGTCCAAAAAGGTAATCCAAAACATATTACCGCAAATTTAGACAATTTAATGAGTAAGGACTACTACGTTGTAATCTGCAATCCCAACACTGGAAGTATCGGAGGAGAGACAAAAAAGATACTTGAAAGGAAGGGCATTTTCGAGGAAGTCCAGGCCAATGCGAATGAACTAACAACCGACTCAAAAGGATTGTGCGTCGTTCTAAAGGAAAAGAATGCGGACATTACCATTAATTGGTATGCCTGTTCGGTGTGGGAAGAAAATGAGCCCTATGTTGATGTGTTGAACATTGACGAGAAATTCACCAAGAAGAAGAGACTCGTTTTGGGGTTACTCAAAACGTCTAAATACCCGGAAATTGCCCGCAAGTTTATGGAATACGCCGTTTCTGACAAGGGGCGTAAGCTTTTTAAGAAGTATGGGCTTAATGATGTTGAGTAATTGATTTAGGAAGCGCCAATGAGTTTTTTCACAAAAGAGCCTATTAAGCGAAAGCTTGTGCTGCTTGCTACAATTTTCATTGCAGCGTTTGCAGTAGTTGTTACAGTAGATCTATATTTGCAGTGTTTCTGTCAGGAATGCGATTTGGCGGTAGACAACCAGATGGCGCATCGTCGAATTGGAAGGGTTATCATACGTGAGTTGATTGAAATAGAAAAAGATATCTCGAAAGTCATGGTTACAGATAATATCAGGGATATGCGTGTTTTTGAAAAACGGATATCGTCTTCCATCAACACTATTGAATCAACCCTTGATGTACTGCGAAATGGTGGGACTTTTACAGATATATTGCCTGCTAATATCAACGATAAAGACAAAATCAAAGAAGAATACTCATACTCGAAAGAGTCCGAAACCGGTTATCTCATGGGAATAATCGACCTAACACCCAAGATTATAGATATAGAAGAATTGTCCGGAAAGATTTTCCGGGAGGCGCGAAAACGGTTGAATGCTTCCAGTGAAGAACAAAGACAAAACAGCAATTTAGACGTACGGCAATATTCAAAACAAATATATACCTATCTGCTGCGTTCTCGTGAAGACGCAACTAAGATATTCTATGAAAGCCATCTGGAAATTCAACGGCTTGAACAATATCGACACGATACCATCTCCAATATTTCGCAGATACATTATCTGTTGATTTTAGCTATTCTAATTAGTGGGACTTTTGTTTTTGTGATTGTTTTTCGTCAAATTGGGGAAATAATCAGAAAACGCAAGCAGATCGAAAATGAACTCAAGAGGAAAGAACGTGACTTACAGCAATATATGGATCATCTTCTGACATTCAATGCGAAGGTGAATATTGATGGACTCTTGGTTTCTGCAAACACGACTGCTGTTGAAGCAACTGGTGTTGATGCCAAAGACATTTTCGGAAGGCCGTTTCTAGATACTCCCTGGATCAACAATGATCAGGAATTTCGGGAGAGAATAAAGGGGTATATTTTGAAAGCAGTTGCAGGAAATTCTGTAATTGTCGAAGAGAGGCTTGCTGTTAAGGACGACTTTATTGAAACTCAATTTTCAATAAATCCTGTTTATGATGAAGAGAGGGAACACGTTGAATACTTGGTAGTGGAGGCACGGGATATCACCAAGCTCAAGCAAGCCGAAAACCAGTTGGCTCTTCGTGTGGAGGAACTGCGAATTGCCCAAGAATACCAGGATGAAAACAATCGGCAGTTAGCCAAGCTTATCGATGAACTGGAAATATCTCAGCAGAAAGCCGAGGAAGCCAACCAAGCCAAGAGTGACTTTTTAGCTAATATGAGCCACGAAATCCGCACACCAATGAACGCGATTATCGGAATGACCGATCTTGTTCTGGAGATGGAACTTGAAGATCAACAACGTGAATTCCTCGATATGGTCAGTCAGTCAGCGGACAACCTGCTAAAAATAATCAACGATATTTTAGATTTCTCAAAGATAGAGGCCGGTCAAATGTTGCTTGAATGGGTTGACTATGGCCTGCGCGAAATAGTAGATAATGCTATTACTACGCTATCTCTAAAAACACATGAAAAGGGAATCGAGCTTGTCAGTTTTGTAGATCCCCTGGTACCGGAATGTCTCTCAGGTGATCCCACAAGATTAAGGCAGATATTGATCAACCTCATTGGCAACTCAATCAAGTTCACCGAAGAAGGCGAAATACTGCTTCGAGTGGAAGTGGAGGCCGATGTTGATCCGGTGCGACTGCATTTCAGTATCGTTGATACAGGAATCGGTATTCCAGAAGATAAGATAGGCAAAATCTTCGACAGTTTCACACAGGCTGATGGATCCACAACCAGAACGTATGGCGGAACAGGGTTAGGTACTACAATATCAAAGCAATTGGTTGAAAAGATGGATGGAGCTATCTGGATCGAAAGCCCTACCAACGAAACAGGAGTGGGCGGCCCCGGATCAACTTTCCATTTCACTATTCCGATTGCGTTGGCAGAATCTCAGCCGTCAGGACAGAAACGAATATCAGGTGATATTGCCGGTAAGCGCGTTCTAATAGTGGATGACAATGCAGCAAATCGCAGTCTCCTGATGGCGTTGACTGAGAACTGGGATATGTACCCCACAGCAGTTTCGTCCGGACAGGAAGCTCTACAAGAGATAAGTACCGCAACAGAAAGAGGTAAGGGGTTTTCACTAGTCTTATTGGACTATCTGATGCCCGAAATGGATGGCCTGGAATTCGCCAAAAAGATGCGTGCTGACTCCAATTTACGGGACATATGTATCATCCTGTTGAGTTCCGCCGGGCAGTCGATCGGAAAGGACGCTCTCGCCAAACTCGGTATATCGTCGTTCGTGTCCAAGCCTGTCAGGCAGTTATCCCTTTATGATACAATTGTTGATGTACTTAGTGAACCGGTATCCGGGGCTGTGAATGATGAGCTAAAAACAAGCAGCGATGACTTTGATGACTTACAAAACCTTGCAGGCGCCGGCAAGAAAGTTCTACTCGCCGAAGACAACAAATTCAATATGATCTTGGCCAAGAAGCTCCTGGAGAAAGAAGGGTTCGAGGTTGTCACTGCTGAGAACGGGCAAATAACGGTAGAGGCAGTGGAGGCAAATACATTTGACCTGATCTTCATGGATGTTCAAATGCCGGTGTTGAACGGATATGAAGCAACAGCCAAGATCAAAGAGATGCAAAAGGTCACAGGCGATGCAACTCCAATAATAGCCATGACCGCCAATGCCATGCAGGGCGACAAAGAGAAATGTCTCGAGGCTGGCATGGATGACTATGTAAGCAAGCCGATAGATCCAAAGAAGCTAAGGGAATGCATTTTGAAATATGTTTCGAATGAACCAGTTCGAGAGCAAACGTAGATTGGACAATGGAGGTGAATGAGACATGAATTATGATCACAACAAACTGTTGGAGTCTGCGGGTGGAGATGTAGAGCTTGTCGGGGAACTCATTGGCATCTTTCGGAAAGAGCATCCGGAGTTGCTGGATCGTATAGAACAAGCGATTCAAGAAAATCAGCCGCAACAACTTCATGAAGCGGCACACAAGTTTAAATCGCCCCTCAGCACTATGGGAGCTTATGCTGCTTTGGATCAGATTGTAGCGCTTGAGACTATGGGAATCAACGAAGACCTCAAGCAGGCGGGGATCGTCTTTGAACGGCTGAAAAAACACATCGACATTCTGGTAACCGACCTGGCAAAACACGATAGGGTGTCTATTAAATGAGAATACTGGTTGTTGAGGATGATGCGTTCTCGCTGAAACTTATTGTTTCGATGCTTGAAAAACACTCTATCGAAGTTGAAGCGGTGGGGTCCGCCAAAGCCGCCCTGGACTTCCTGGAGAAAGGTGAGTTCGTTGATGTCATCATTTCTGACGTTATGATGCCCCATATGGATGGGTTTGCGTTCGTTCGTCAGCTTAACATTGACAGGCGTTTGAACAAGATTCCTGTAATTCTCTGTACAGTTCTCAATGATAAGGCATCGCTGGTAAAGGGGATTGAAGCGGGAATTGCCGGATATGTGGTAAAACCTGTCAAAGAGGCGATTCTGATTTCAAAAGTGAAAAAGGTGGCAGAAAGTTGTTCGGGAGCGGTGTTGGTAGTGGACGATGAAGAGCCAATACTAAACCTTCTTGTTGCTACTCTAAAACGAGACGGATACAGAGTCCTGTCGGCAAAATCTGGATCGGAAGCTTTGGAAAAATTGAATAACAATAAAGTGGTCTTGGTTGTGTCTGATATTGCTATGCCCGAAATGGATGGTTTCGAATTGCTGTCACATGTAAAGGAAGCTGATATGTCCATTCCGGTCATTTTGATGTCCGGTCGCAATGAATACAGCCGTGATGATATTGTCGCTACAGGGGCGGATGACTTCATTCCAAAGCCATTTCACAATACAGAAATATTGGTGCGGGTACGCACCCATCTCAAATAAAAAAGAGGGCGTAGACATGAAAATACTAATAGCCGAAGACGACGCTTTTTCGAGAAAGCTTCTCTCAGTAAATCTCGAAAAAGCGGGCCACAAAGTAGTCTCCTGTATTGATGGAGAAACTGCGGTTGAAGCATATGAGAAGGAACCGTCAATTGAGATGGCCGTTCTTGACTGGATGATGCCGGGGAAAGATGGTCTTGAAGTATGCAAAACAATAAAAAGTAATGACGATAATTCTCTCACTTATGTGATTATTCTGACAGCTAAGAATAAGCCGGAAGACCTTGCCCTGGCACTGGAATCAGGTGCGGATGATTTTGTGGCTAAACCGTTTAACGCTATCGAGCTTAACGCCCGAATAGATGCGGGCATTCGGAGGATTCGCCTTCAGAATGCAATGATGGATAATATCCAGGAGCTACAGGAAGCCCTTGTCCATATTGAGCAACTCCAGAGGATTTTACCGATCTGTGCCTGGTGCAAGAAGATTAGAGATGATCCCAAATACTGGAGCTCTGTTGAAGAGTATATCAGTAAACATTTAGATGTACGGTTTACTCATAGTGTCTGTCCGGATTGCTTAAAAGGAAAGTGTTATGGTATAGCTGAGGAAATGCAGGTCGAAGCTAAGAGCACCTGATAGCATCATACGGGGGGCTTGTTGGGAAAGTCATTGCTGTAGATGTCAAGTAATTCGGGGACAGTTTTCGTTAAATTCAACAGTTGCTTAGACCTGTTTGGTGAGTTGGCGGAGGCAGATATCGCAGAATTTTTCGGACTTGTTGTCGATATCGAGCATTATCTGGCTGAAATAGTTAACACACTTGGGGTTGCGACACTGCGACAGAGCAAAAACATGGGCCATCTGGTGCACTGCTTCTTTGTAAAGGCGCGGGTATATCTTCATGTCGTCCTCAGGCAGACCGTAAAACTCCTGTCGAATCTGAAAAAGCGAAACCACAGCCGTCCCCGAAAGGATATCAGCATGGCCCAGCACGTAGGTTTCATCGGGCAAGTAAAGATCTTCTTCGCAGATGCCTATAACATTCTCACGATCATTTGATTTAATTCGCTCCAGCTTGGAGAGCATGACCATAGCGTAGTATTGATTTCTGACAACATTGAACGCCTCGACAGGCATTTTCATGCCTTTCAGGATATCCACCCCCCGATTGAACACCGGGCCGAGGTCGGCAGCGAGACGGTTAACCAGCATGTAGTCAACCTCGCCAAGCGGAACCACTACGATTTTTGACTTCAGAAGTGACATGGGTTAGTCCGCCGCAAAGAAGCGAGAAGTTGAGCCGTGTTTGGAAACCTTGATCTCAGCTCGGGTCGCACACCGCGGGCACCAGCCGACAAAGGAGGTACCTTTCCGGTTCAAGTATATTCGCGTATAAACGCTGCAACACTTGAAATGAATACCGAGAAACGGCCGCTTGGAAGTTGTCTTCTTTTCCGTCATATCTTTCTTGAAGAAATATACAAGAAATTGCCGGTTAACCAACCGAATATACGCATAAACAGGCTGCTGCAGTTTTCCTCTGCCGAGCTCTCAGGGAGAGCCCTCTTGCCGTAGTTCCGCGAGAATTGCCGCCGATGCAGAACTTCCCAGCCGGGTCGCTCCGGCTTCAAGCAACGCTCGGCACTGGCTAAGGGTTCGAATTCCGCCGGATGCCTTCACTTCGATCTGTCCGGCCGCCGCCTCAACGAGTAACGCCACCTGCTCGACTGTTGCCCCGCCAAAAAAACCGGTGCTCGTCTTGACAAACTGAGCGCCACCATCGATGACACACCTGGTGGCCTCGGCCTGCTGCTCCGGGGTAAGCTTGCCCGCTTCAATTATCACCTTGAGGACAACATTGTACGGTAGATTGGTCCGGATATTTTCGATTTCGGAACTCACGTTAGTAAACTCGCCGCTTACAATCCAGCCGATATTAGCCACCATGTCGATCTCGGTGGCACCGTCACTGACACCTTTGACCGCCTCGGCAACCTTGATATCGGTTCGGGCAGCGCCAAGTGGAAATCCCGAAACTGAGAGCACTTTGACGATGCTTCCGCTAAGCTCCGCCACGGCGGTTCTGACCCAGACGGGATTGATTGCCACTGAGAAAAACTGATGTTTCGCTGCTTCTCGACAAAGCGAGATGATATCTCTCTCGGTAACTTCCGGTTTGAGGGCGGCATGATCGAACCGACGATGCAGGTCGGCCAACAGGTCTGAATCAGGTGTCATTTTGGTTCAGTATCTCCATCTCCCTGAGGAATGATGTGCCGGGAAAAGAGTGGCGCAGCCCAAAAATCTCCGCCACCGTGCAGGCGACATCGGCAAAAGTGTCGCGGGTGCCCAGATTTACGCCCGGTGTTGTCTTGGGGCCGTATGCGAGCAGAGGCACATATTCGCGGGTGTGGTCGGTAGAGTGCTTTAGAGTCGGGTCGCATCCGTGATCGGCTGTGATGATCAGCAGGTCATCTTCTTGAAGCAGGGGCAGGAGTTCTCCCAATCGGATGTCGAACGCCACCAGTCCTTCGGCAAAACCACGTACATCATTACGGTGTCCCCAGAGCATATCGAAATCAACACAGTTTGCGAATATCAGATCATGGTCTCGGTCAGATCTGACCGCTGCGATCAGGGCGTCCATAACTTCGGTGTTGTTCTTAGCTTTCACTCTGTCTGAAAAGCCGCGTTCCGCAAATAAGTCAAATATCTTTCCTATAGACAGTGTGCTGAAACCTCCGGTGAGCATCAGATCGAGTATCGTTTGACCGGGTGGCTCTAATGAAAAATCTTTGCGGCCGGTCGTGCGTGTGAACCGGCCTGCTTTGCCAAGAAATGGTCGCGCGATTACTCGACCAACGCCAAACTCACCCTGCAACATTTCTCTGGCGGTCTGGCATATTTTATACTGCTCTTCCAGCGGGATGACTTCTTCGTGCGCAGCCAATTGGAAAACTGAGTCTGCCGATGTGTAAAGGATAATGGCTCCGGTGCGACAATGCTCTTCGCCGAGACGGTCGATGATCTCGGTGCCGCTGGCGGTGATATTGCCGATTGTCTTAATACCGGTCAGGGTTTCAAACCGGTCAACCAGTTCGGCGGGGAAACCATCGGGAAAGACGGGAAGAGGTCGATCAATAACTACACCGCCGATTTCCCAATGTCCGCAAGTCGAATCTTTACCGACCGACCGTTCGGCCATCTTGCCAAAGCAACCAATCGGCTTAGCGTCATTGGTGGATTGTGTAACGCCCTTAATATCGGCGATATTTCCCAGCCCGAGGTTCTGACAATGGGGCAGAGTGAGTCCACCAACGGCATGGGCGATATTCGGCAGCGTGGCTGCACCGACATCACCATACTGATCGGCGTCGGGCAAAGCACCAACGCCGCAGGCATCGATAATGAGGATAATAACTCGCTTAAACATCACCACAGAAGTTAGAGGAGAACGGCGGGGAAGTAAACATCAACTTACGCTGAGACTGCAATGAAAAAGCCGACGGAGAACT
>DAOWIM010000279.1 GCA_030640905.1 bacterium | reverse complement strand
GCTTCTGTTTTTTGGATATGCCGAGCATTACTCGATGTTCGCCCTCTCGGTGGGTATTTTCACATTGACCGGTGTTCTGATTGCGACCGAAAAAGTGAGTCGATGGTGGGCTGTGCCGCTTCTGGTTCTTCCGATCCTTTTCCATGTTCTCGGCGCCACCGTAATCCCGGCCGGTCTATACTTATTGTTGGCCGGTACCAGAGCCGGCAACTGGTTGCGTTTTGTCAATCGCTATTTCAAGTGGTTGCTCTTCGTGGCACTGTTGGTGACCTCCGGTTTTGCTTTCTACCATTTCTATGAGAACAACCTCTATTTCCGGTTCGCTTTTGTACCTCCATTTACCACCATGTTCACCGTGGAAGGTTACACCCTCTTTTCGCTGCCTCATCTGGCGGATTGCTTCAACCTGGTGATCCTGCTGGTGCCATCGCTACCAATCGTCGCCGTCGCGCTTCTTGGGGGTGGCACAAGGGGATTATTGGCTAAGCGGGAAGTCCGCTTTCTTGGCATTCTGATAGCAGGTGCGATAGGGGCGGCGTTTATTTTCGATCCCAAGATCGGTATGCCGCGCGACTGGGACCTCTTCTCTTTCCTGGGGTTGCCGCTGGCGACTCTCGTTTTCTATCTCATCGTTGAGAGGGCCGATGAATACCGTTCGATGCGTCGGGTTGCGATTTGTGGTATAGCCGCCGGTTTGCTCACGTTGGGGCCACGGGTTGCGGCATTGAATATCGACGATATTGCCATTGCCCATTTCAAGAACTATACTCAACTCGATCATACCAAAAGCCGGAACGCTCATTCGCTCCTGACTGATTACTACGCGCTGAGGGGAGAGCCGGAGAAAAGCGACAGTTCCAGAAATACTTACAACACCAGTTATCCCGAACGAACGATCGTCCAGCGAGCAGAAAAGATGAGATTGGAGAGTGAGAAGCGGTGTCCTGAGGTCGTTTCGTTGCTTTACGAGAGTCTGGCGATCAATCCCACATATGCCGATGCCTGGTGGCAGATCGGAGAGTGCTATATCAGGATGGGGATGTACGACAGTGCCCTGACGGCGTTACGCATTTCCGACGGACTAAACCCCCACAACGCTAACACGCTGAACAATCTGGCGGTAGCATTCTTATGCCTGAATCGCATGAATGAGGCTGAGTTGTTTTTCTTGCGGGCGTATGAGATTGACAGCACCGGTAAGGCAACATTGGCCAATCTGGCCGGACTGTACGCAACAAAACGTGACTATATGGCCTCCGGATATTATCTCGAACGGCGCACTGTTCTGCATGGCGGTACCGCTGAGGAGTATATCCGTGTGGCGGGGTATTATTATCGTATTGGTGAATATCGCAAGGCGGCTGGCGCTACCGAGCAGGCGCTGGCTTTAGGGTTGGATTCTGCGCTGTACGACAGGGCGCTCAAGGATGGCCCCAAAATGATTCCATACCTCAAATCATCTCAATAGGTCACATGTGGCTTTTGGGGCCACATGTGGCGAGCAGGACCCAACGAAACGGCCACAAGTGGCTCTTAAGTAGCGCGGTCCGCCGCGGCGGACTGACCTACTTGTCTTCTTGAATCAGGCGTAGCCTGTCAGGTTGCAAGCAACCGTGACCTACTTTGCTTGTTCGACCCTTCGACCACGCTCAAGGTAACCCAAAACAGGCTTTGCCTGCAGGGTGACCTAAAACAGGCTCTGCCTGCGGCATAACCCAAAACAGGCCTCGCCTGCTATGCCTGTTCCAGCTTAAGGTAAGGTACGGCGTTGGTGATCAATTCGCTCGGGCCGTCTTCGCGGAATCGATAATAACCAGCCGCCGCGATCATGGCGGCGTTGTCGGTACACAGAGCAGGAGAGGGATAGAAAAGCCGAAGCCCCGCACGATCACAACGCTCTCCCAGGACAGATCGCAACCGTCGGTTGGCGGCGACGCCACCGGAGAGGGTTATGTCGGTGATCTGTTTGTCCTGCGCGGCTTTGATAGTTTTCTCAGAGAGGACATCGACCGCCGCTTCCTGAAACGATGCAGCAATATCGGCGATGTGCTGAGAACGGCTCTGTTCGTCGAGTTTGCCAACATGGATTGCCACCGCTGTTTTTAGTCCTGAGAACGAGAACTGGAACCCGGGTTCTTTGATAAGAGGTCGAGGGAATTTACAATAGTTGGGGTCGCCGCTTTCGGCTTTTCGGTCCAACTCAGCGCCACCGGGATAACCGAGTCCGAGCAGCTTAGCGACTTTGTCGAAAGCTTCGCCGGCGGCATCGTCTTTGGTTCGCCCAATCATACGATAATGCCCGAACTTTTCAACTTCTACAAGCATCGTGTGGCCGCCCGAGACTATCAGGGTCAGGTGATGTTCGCTCAGGTCGGGATGTTCCAGAATGTTGGCCGCCAGATGCCCTTCCATATGATTTACCGCCACAAACGGAATGTCCCGCGCAAAGGCAAGACCCTTAGCAAAAGTAAGCCCGACCAGCAATGGCCCGACCAGACCGGGGCCCATCGTGGCTGCGATCAGACCGATGTCATCCAGAGTCATTTCTGCCTCTGCCAGGGCTGCCTGATAGGTTGGGACGATTTTCTTGACGTGGGCGCGGCTGGCTACTTCCGGAACGACACCTCCGAAACGAGAATGTACTTCCTGAGTGTGAATGATATTGGAGAGTATTCGGTTATTGTCGTCGATGACGGCCACCGAGGTCTCATCGCAGGAAGTTTCCACGCCAAGGATGTGCATAGTCAGTCTATGATAATCTGTGCGGAGTCAGCAGAGGACCGTTTGACTTTGAAATTGGACGGGCACTCGATGGTTATCGCCGTCATTCCAGTCGAGTCAACGTTGAGGTAGTCAACAGCGGCGATGATAGCGCCTGATTGAAGGCGACCGATCTCATCGGGCGGGCCGGTTAGTTCGAGACTGATTGTCGCCGGTTCGATTCTTACGTTCTGTCCCAATGCGATATTGTAGGCGACTATCGGTATATGCTCAAGCATCTTCGTTTTGACCGGGACAACTTCAAGACGGAGTTTCACCGAATCAGGGGTTGCGGTCAAGCCGTAGCCGGAGGGCGCCGCTAGCGCCAGAGTGATGGTGCGATCAGTCCTTAAGTTGGTGATTTCCTTTTTCTCGGTCAAGATCACATCGTAGCGATTCAGTAATGATCGCGGACCCTTAAGCATAACCTCGGGCGGTTCGGGAGCGGCCATTTGACGCACGGCGTAACCCTCGTCCGGTACTGTAATCAGGTCGGGTTTCACCGGTACTGATTTTTCGATCAAGTGATCAATCAAGAGGTCAGTTGCTGTCGGCAGAATAATTTCTTCAAGCGATACATCCTCAGCCTCTATCAGCGAGAGGTTGGC
>DAOWIM010000263.1 GCA_030640905.1 bacterium | reverse complement strand
GTTCAACAACATTGCCATAGCGGCGGCATACTTGGTAGAACGTCGTTCCTTGAAGAGAGTGGCGATTGTCGATTGGGATGTGCATCATGGCAACGGTACTGAAGACACGTTTATAGCATCGGAGCAGGTTTTCTACATCAGCCTGCATCAGTACCCGCACTATCCGGGCAGCGGTGATGCTAATGTAACTGGATCGGGGAAGGGAGCCGGCTACACGCTCAATATTCCGCTGTCGGTTGGTACTGGCGACGATGATCTCCTTACCGCCTTTGATAAAAAAGTGATCCCTGCGCTGGACCGGTTTGCCCCTGAGTTTATTCTGATTTCAGCGGGGTTCGATGGACACGTTGACGATCCATTGTCGGGCACCTGTTATTCAACTGAGGCTTTTGGTGAGATGACAAAGAGAATTACCGAGTGCGCGGCCCGCCATTGTAATGGGCGAGTCGTGTCGTTTCTTGAGGGTGGGTACAATGTGACAGCGCTCGCTGAGTCGGTCGAACGGCATCTCGAAGTGCTGACGTATCAGGGGAAGTCACAGCCCAAATGAAGAGTTTCAAATACATAGAGCACACTGCCGATGTGGCGATTATGGCGTCCGGCGATACGCTTGAGGAGGCATTCGCCTCCGCTGCCGAAGCAATGTTTGAGATCATCACCGATAGTTCACCAATCGAACCCACCCGGCAGATTGTTGTGGAGACGGAGTCCGATGATATGGAGAGCTTGTTGGTATCATTTCTCTCGAAGATGATAGTTGTCTTTGAAGTCGAACGGATGGTTCTTGACAGCGTTGAGGTCAAGTTTGATGATTCGTATCGACTTACAGCCATCGGAACGGGAGAAGAATTCATCGAAGAAAAACATGGTCACGGTTTGCATATCAAAGGTGTATCGTATCATATGATAGAGATATTCGACGGACACGGAAACGGCCCGAGTCATGTGCGGGTACTTTTCGACGTATGATGGAGGTATTATGGCCTGGCACGGCCCATTGAATAGACTTGACGACTGGCGAGTTGAAATCCCAGCGTCATATCAAAGCAAGAGTCTCCAGAGGTTTCGGCTTGAGATGAAGGTACCGGGAGTGATCTATGCCGACGAGAAAATGCTCGGTTCGATTCTGGCCGATGATTCACTCGAACAGGTTGTTAATGTCGCGACCCTGCCGGGCATCGTTGGCGCCTCAATGGCTATGCCGGACATTCATCATGGTTACGGTTTCCCCATTGGGGGCGTGGCGGCTTTTGATGCCGCTGATGGTATTATCTCGCCGGGAGGAGTCGGTTACGATATCAACTGCGGTGTTCGGCTGCTGCGATCTGATTTGACTGTCGATGATATTCGATCCCGAGTGCCGCAACTTATTGACCAGATGTTTCAGAACGTTCCATGTGGTGTCGGTTCAGAGGGGAGCGTCCGTTTGTCTGCGGAAGATACAGAGCAAGTCTTGAAGAAGGGTTCAAGATGGGCGGTCGAGAACGGTTATGGCTGGTCTGACGATATTGACACCACCGAGGACGGTGGCTGCATCCGAGGCGGCGAAGCATCGGTGGTGAGCGATACGGCCAGAAAACGTGGCCGGTCTCAGTTAGGAACACTTGGCGCCGGGAACCATTTTCTCGAAATCCAGATGGTTGATGAAATCTTTGATAAAAAAGTTGCCGATGCATTTGGAATATTCGGTAAGGGCCAAATCGTGACGATGATTCACACCGGCTCGCGCGGATTGGGGCACCAGATCTGCACCGATTTTCTGGAAGTGATGCGGCGGGCTAACAAGAAGTACGGTATCCCGCTGGTTGATCGTGAACTCGCCTGCGCACCGGCATCGTCCATAGAGGGACAGGACTATTTCACGGCCATGAAATGCGGCGCAAATTACGCCTGGGCTAATCGGCAGGTGATAACACACTTCGTCCGGCAGGCCTTTGAGTCGGTACTGGGGCAATCATCAAAAGAGTTGGGCTGAACTTGATATATGACATTGCGCACAATATTGCCAAGCTTGAAGAACACAACGTTGGGGGGGAAGCCAGATCACTCTATGTGCATCGCAAAGGAGCTACCCGCGCGTTTGGGCCGGGACACGATGCCGTCCCGAAGCAGTACCGTTCGGTCGGCCAGCCGGTTTTGATTCCGGGTGACATGGGTACGGCCAGCTACCTGCTTGTGGGCACCGAGCAGGCGATGTTACAGACTTTTGGTTCATCGTGCCACGGAGCCGGACGGGCGAGGTCACGGATGGCTGCGCGCAAGATGCATAGTCCCGAAGAAATTGTGAAGTTGCTCAGAGACAAGGGCATCCATTTGCAAGCGAAAAGCAAACGTGTTATTGCCGAGGAAGCGCCGGATGCGTACAAAGATGTTGACCGGGTCGTCGAAGTGTCACATCGGTCCGGGATTGCCCGAAAAGTTGCCCGCCTCAAACCGCTCGGAGTAGCCAAAGGATAGCCACAGTAGGAGAGACATAGCATGCGTGCGATGGTACTTGAGAAACAAGGTCAGCCTCTAAAAGAACAGAACGTTCCTGATCCCATACCTGAGGCAGGGCAGCTGCTGATTAAAGTCAATGCTTGTGGAATATGTCGGACAGATTTGCATGTTGTTGATGGTGACCTTACCGAGCCGAACCTTCCGATCATTCCCGGACATCAGATCGTAGGGACAGTTGTCGATGCCGGCAAAGGCAGTGGCAGGTATTCGCAGGGTGATCGAGTTGGTGTGCCGTGGCTCGGCGGTACCTGTGGGACGTGCGACTATTGTTCCAGTGGTAGAGAAAACTTGTGTGGCGAGGCGCAATACACTGGTTATCAGATCAACGGTGGGTTTGCCGAACTCTGTGTTGCCGATGAACGCTTCTGTTTTCCCATTCCGGTGGACTATCCCGATCTGCAGGCAGCGCCTCTGCTCTGCGCCGGGTTGATTGGATATCGAGCCTACAAAATGATCGGTGATGCTGTCCGCATCGGTCTCTATGGTTTCGGAGCCGCCGCGCACATATTGATCCAGGTCGCTCGCTACGAAAAACGCGAAGTCTATGCCTTTACCCGACCCGGTGACACAGAGAGTCAACAGTTTGCCGATGAACTCGGTGCGGCGTGGGTTGGAAGTTCCGAGGAGATACCGCCCCAAACGCTGGATGCAGCTATCATTTTCGCACCGGTCGGAGAACTGGTTCCGATGGCATTGAGAACCGTGGGGCGTGGAGGAACAGTCGTCTGCGCAGGGATTTATATGAGTGAGATACCGTCGTTCCCGTACGAACTTCTCTGGGGAGAACGCGTGTTGCGATCGGTGGCCAACCTGACGCGCCGGGATGGGGAAGAGTTCTTAGCGTTGGCGCCAAGAGTTCCGGTGAGAACAAAGGTTCACCCATATCAGTTGTCGCAGACCAACGACGCGTTGAATGATCTTCGTGCCGGTCGTTTTGATGGCGCCGCTGTTATCATAATGGAGTAGCAGGCCAGGCGAAGCCTGTATTGCTAATATCGTAACATAGGTCTTAGATTGGAACTGCTGTCGATAGAATCTAAAACCAGCTTGCTTGCAAGGAGATCAATAGTAAATGATTGACGTTGCCCACGATTTCCATATATTACTAATCTTGTACTATCAACATAGGATGTTAACGTTGATTCCAACAACGACTTGCAGGTCGCATTAGAGGGTCAGTCGCAGATAACCTGCAGGAAGGACTTGGCGTTGGCTATCAGGGAATAGAACGGATGGAGAGATTGACACGCAGGCAAGCGGCGCAATTCGGGGGGTGGTTCTTTCTCCTAAACTCCATTTTCGTGTTGCTAATTTCGATCAGGTTCCTGAAGCACCTTGCCGTTATCGAAGGAGCCGCCACATACATATATCTCATCTCCTCAACACTGAGTCATTTTATCACATTGACGTTTATACCGTATTTACTTTTCTACCTGCCCGTGGCATTGCTCGTGCCCCGAAGAAAATTTCTGCAGGTGTGGGCATCGGTAGTCATTACTCTCGGTCTTGCTGTTTTGGTCATCGACAGTTTTGTCTTCAACATCTACCGCTTTCATATCAATGGCTTCACTCTTGAACTCATGTTCGGCGGGGCAGGTGCTGATATATTTCATTTTCATTACTCGCAGTATATTATTGTTATATCGACAGTTGTCATTGCCTTCGTTCTTGAACTGCTCTTGTTTCGGTGGCTTTTCAGGTTCAGCACCAGACATACATTCCGTGGTGGCAAGTGGATCATATTGGCGGTAGCCATCATGCTGGTTTGCAGTCATGCGATGCACGCATATGCTATGGCTATCGGATATCGGCCTATTACCAGAATGTCGCGCTCCTATCCGCTCTATTTCCCAACTACGGCCAGCAGTTTCCTTTACAAGCATGGGATAGTATCGCCCGATGAAAACCGAGTGAACATCAATGATGCAATTGGTGATGACAGTGGAATTCTGAACTACCCACGAAGCCCCATTGTAGCTGACACTGTGGCCAATTCCAACATTCTCCTTATATTGCTCGATTCATGGAATCAAAGGACGATGGATTCTCAGACGATGCCGCATCTTGTGCAGTTCTCAGAGGAGGCTCTTTATTTCGATAACCATTACAGCGGGAGCAATGGTACGCGCACAGGTGTGTTCTCGTTGTTCTACGGCATACCTGGTCTTTATTGGTACGATATTCTGGGTGCAAATGTCGGGGCAGTTTTTATTGACCAGCTGATAAGGTGTCAATATCAGATGGGGCTCTTCACGAGCGCCAGCCTGAGCAGCCCACCTTTTGACCGAACGATATTTGCCAAAATAAGGGACTTGAGGTTGCATACACCGGGGGATGAGGCCCATGATCGGGATATTCAGATTACCAGGGACTGGCTTGATTTTACAGAGAACTATGTCTCATCAAGCAAAACAGAGCCTTTCTTTGGATTTCTATTTTATGATGCGATGCACAGCATCACTCATCCTGACAGTTTTCAGGGACCGTTTCAACCTGCCCTGAAGTACGCGCCATACGAACGACTTGGACCTGATATGGACCCCACCCCTTTTTGGAATCTGTACCGGAACGTGGCCTACTTTCAGGATTCTCTCGTGAATATCCTGCTGACTGACCTGCGAGACAACGATCTACTGGACAATACTATTGTCATTATTACCGGTGATCACGGACAGGAGTTTAATGAAAACAAGAAGGGCTACTGGGGCCACAACGGAAACTATACTCAGGCGCAACTGGGCGTTCCTCTCATTATTCACTGGCCGGGAATGAGCCCCGCAGTTCACCATCACTGGACCAGCCACTACGATATTGTCCCAACCCTTATGCAACAGTTGTTTCATTGCGCTAACGACATTGAGGACTACAGTATTGGCAAGAGCCTCCTTGATACCACGCCACGTGAATGGCTCATTGTAGGCAGTCACGACAATCTTGGAGTCATTGAGGTTGATCGGATTACCACGGTTTATTTCGACAGATCGTTCGATATCACCGACCGACATTTGAATGAAATCAAGGGAGCCAGGTTGAATTCAAAGTTAATCAATGAAATTCTGAGACAGACCAATCGATATTACCTGAAATGACTCGTAATAAGCATTGACAAACAGCTTCAATTGACTATACTATAAAGAGTTATCGCTACAGCAATCCAGTTATTACTTTGACGATATTTTCAAATATGTTCAACCTTCCGGCTTTCCGATCATTATCAAGCGATCGAGTGAAATTCTTTAGAGAGAAGGTTGAACGTCCGGCAGAAAGGTTATAGATGCGAAAGACATCGGTGATTGTGGCTGGGCTGGTTATTTTGGTTCTCTCCGGCAGCGTTCTTGGTAAGCCGGTAACACGGCAGGCAAAACTCAATGAGTTGAGTCAGTCATATGCAAAACGGCTGGCCTCGCACCAAACGCAACTCTATCGTGATCTCCTGGTCAGTTCAAATCCGGCGCAAAAGCGTCTCAACGAAAACCCGGCTATTCAATTGATGTTTATCGACGATCGAGGTAAACCAACTTTTTATACCACGACGAACCTGACCGCCGCCCGAACAATCAGCACCGATGACGTCTGGCCCGGTGGGAGTGGGGGATTCTTGCTTAATGGGTCGGGAACGAGCCTCGGCAGGCTGGGCATCTGGGATGGTGGTGCGGTGTTGGTCACCCACCAGGAATTTGGTGGTCGCGTTACCCAGATGGATAGCCCGGCAAGCACTCACTACCACGCAACCCACGTGGCTGGAACGATGATCGGTGCTGGTGTAGATGCTTCTGCGAAGGGGATGTCCTTTGCCGGAACACT
>DAOWIM010000010.1 GCA_030640905.1 bacterium | reverse complement strand
TCTTCGAAAACGGCGGCCCCTTCCGGATCATCGGTGGCGCCACCACCAGCCAGCACCAATTGTGCATCAACCGAACCGTTGAGCATATTGAAGGCCTCAATCACGCCGACCGGGTCCTTGAAACGGTCGAATCGAGAAATCTGCGTAAGGAGCGGGATTTCATCGGAGATATTGAACCGTCCGAGGACAGAGTCGATTTCTCGACATGAGAGCTCGCAGTTTTTGTCACTGAGGGGATCGATACTGGGTGCAATGAGAAACTGGGGGTGATCAAGACGTTGAGCAAAGGCCGGCATCGAAAATATCGAGGCATCGTACTGATTTACAATCGAGCGGAGGTAGCGCCATATTCTACGATTGGGACGGCTGGCGTCGATGTGGCATCGCCAGAACCATTTGCCGCGACGGTTGGGGCAGAGGTTGATCAGGAACGCTGGTTGCGGGTCGTGAATAAAAACAAAATCGGCCTGTTCGAGAATAGGACGGAGCCTTTCGGCGTTCCTGGCAACCACGCTCTCGTACGCTTCAATCATCGGTTTGGTCAGAGGAACCGAGTTGCCTTGCAGTCCGTTATGGAATGCTTTGGTCGTGTGGAAAAAATCGTCGTTGCCTTCGATCACCTCCCATGAGGCAATCAGGCCCAGCTCGTTCATGAGCGGAACTTTCCAATTGAGAATCTCCGCTACGCCGCCACCTTCACGGGTAGAGTTAACATGAACGACTGTCGCCCCCTCAAGGGAACGAGCCAACTGCTGCAATTGTGAGATCGGAGGTTGCCCGACTACTCTTCGGTATTCACTCAGTGTGCGGCTATTCATGACCCACCTTTACGGCAATGCCACCGACTTCGCGGATAATCGTGTCGTGTAGGAGTGGCAGGCTGAGATAGTAGAAATCTATTCGACTGAGGGTATCGACAACATCCTGAAACATGCTTCCGTATTCAGTCAGCCAGGTAGAGAAATCATCGACAGCGTGTTCTGTCCGACGACGCGCCTCGACAAAGTGGTAGTAGATTGAACTGTGGCTGATGTGTGGCAACTGCCTGAAAAAATCGTCGGGAGAAGATAACAAAATGCCGGTGCTGAATACAACCGTTGTTGCAGACATGAACTGGAACTCTTCGCCACGCTGAACCGACGGAAAGTGAGCCAGTTCGCTGATACGCTCGTCGAGGATTTCAAGCACCAGTTCGCGAACGATTTCAAGATCGGAACAGGTGTATGGATTGATGACGCCGAGACGTTCGGCAAGCACTCTATCACGGAGGCTACGGGCCGACCAGACGGCGAAGTCGTTGGAGAATTCCGGGTCGTCAAAAGTCGGACGTACCTGTGTTTCGCAGAAATGATGGAAAAGACAGTCCATCGGCATAGCCGCCACCCGTTCGCGTAACTCGCGCAGGTTTATGGCCGTCTCCAGCCCCGCCATTCGGGTGATTAGCGCGCAGTCTTTGACTTCGAAAGGCATAAGCTGAGTTTCGGTACGTTCACTCATAGCTTTAGGTTTTGGATCCTTTCACGTACGATTACAGTCAAGTTTGCTCACAATCAGGCCAACTAACATCGGCCTGGGGGAACATTGGAGCTGTTTCTAATTGGAACACCGGTTTGGTGTCGATAGTTCTCGCCGTTGTTGTTGTGGTGCTTGTCGGGGTGGATCAGTTCGGGAGAGTCGTCCGGTTACTGGCACTGACAATATAGATGTTTAGTTAGCAGTCTTCCAAGTCTCGCAGACGGGCTTCCAGCCGCTTGACCATTTGGAGTTCCTTGACGTGGGACATGCGGCGATGAGCCGGGGAATCATCGGACTCAAACTCGGAGGCAGATTCCCAGCCCTTGCTGACCGCTGAGTCGACTAACATCTCTATCTCCAGTTCGTACTGGCGAACAGCGATGCTGAAAAGATCGTCGGTGGGGAAAAGGGGGACAAGGCGACGGTCGATCAGCCGACCACAGTCGATCTGCGGATCAACGATATGGGTTGTTACGCCGATTGGCTGGTAATCATAGATAGCCCATTTGAGGGCATCGAGGCCTTTTACCGCCGGTAGCCAGCCACAATGAGAATTGATGACTCTGTTTTTTGTAACGAACATCTCCGGCAGGATTCCCGCTCCGGCAATCAGAACAACGCTGTTCTCAACCGGCAGGAAATTGTCGTCAATAGAACCAACTCTCCTGAACTCGAACCCCAGCGTCTCTGAGATCGTCTCCGGCATGATATTGGCGGCAGCCATCTTGGTTTTGAATAGTGGTTGGTAGTTTTTGCGCTCGATCCAGTCTAAGGCCAGAACCGATAGTTTGATTCCGGCCAGGGCCAGACGATACAACAAGTCCTGAGTCTTGCGGTGGGGATGATCGTAAGTTATTACATGTAAGTCCATGTTCAATTCCCGGTTCAGGCAAGGTTGCTCTCTACCGACCTATATCGACAACGGCACGTGATTTCTGATTATACACGGCTGGAGGCAGGGATGTAAAGAGATATTCTCGTCCTTGACAGATCAGGGCTAATCTGATACATTCCTGACTCGTTTGAGGAAATGAAGATGGATAAGGCCACCGTAGCTCAGTTTGGTAGAGCAACTGATTCGTAATCAGTAGGTCAGCGGTTCGACTCCGCTCGGTGGCTCATTTTTTGACATAGCCACACTCGAATACAACATGCGCTCGCAGGAACGTGTTGTTGTGAACGCGTTTATGGCGTAATATTAAAGCGATACTACAGGCGCGAGCAGGACGTTGCCGTGGCCGAAATGGAGTACAGATGAGTCTCGATAAACTTAAGAAACTGACCAAGAATCTCAAGACAGAGTTTCTCGATATCAAATTCACCGACATGCTCGGTCGGTTACATCACATAACCCTGCCGGTCTCCTCACTGGACTCCGATCTGTTTCGAACCGGTATTGGAGTCGATGGCTCTTCGCTTCCCGGTTTTTTGCGGATTGAGCGAGGTGATATGATTCTCCTGCCTGATCCGTCGACTGCTTTTGTCGATCCATTTTTCGAGCGTCCGACGTTATCGATGATCGGTGATATTATGGATTCGTCGGATAAAATCAGGCCGTACACACGCAATCCGCGACGGGTGGCCAGCGACAGCGAGAAATATCTCGGTAAGGTTCTCAAAGGCACCAAAGCCATTTTGGGACCGGAGTTTGAGTTTTATATTTTCGATCGTGTCAGTTTCTATCAAGGACCACAGAATGCCTTTTACTATCTCGAATCGGATGAATCGACCTGGAACGCGCCTCAGGAGGACGAGAGTCTTGGTTACAAGATTCCGTACAAGCAGGGCTATCATGTCGCGCCGCCGATGGATCGACGGTTCAATCTTCGGTCGCAGATTTCATCAATGCTGGCCGATGTGGGCGTTAATCTGAAGTACCATCATCACGAGGTAGGCAGTGGCGGACAGCATGAGATTGAGACCCAGTTCTCGCCTCTTTCAAAGATGGCTGACC
>DAOWIM010000211.1 GCA_030640905.1 bacterium | reverse complement strand
ATTAAGCTTCTTGGTCCCAATATCGAGTTGGAAGTTGTCGGGGAGGGGTGTGTCGGGATTTGTGGTGATAAAAAACCCTTGGCTGTGCATAAGAAAGCCGCCCGTGACGGTCTTGAAAAGGCCACCGAGAAGATAGCGTCCGGTGAGTACTGGCTGGTGATTTTGGACGAGTTGAATGTGGCTCTCAGTCTGAAGCTGGTTGATCGGAAACAGGTGGAGAAACTTCTTGAGGTATGCAGACCGGGGCAACATCTTGTTATCACCGGCCGAGGCGCGCCCGAGTGGTTGCTTGACAGAGCTGATCTGGTTACCGAGATGAAAGAGATCAAGCATCCGTTCAAGGATGGCCTTATGGCGCAAAAAGGGATCGACTTTTAGAGATTTGCGGAGACGATCAGGGGAAAACGATGAACTTCTGTGCCGTCTGTTTGTTGCAGATGGTAATGAATATTGAAAAAGAGGATTACGATGGCGGAAGAAAAAAAGTGTGATATTCTCATAGTTGGCGGCGGTCCCGGTGGGCTGTGTGCCGGGATGTATGCGGCACGGGCAAACCGTCATGCCGTCTGTCTGGAAAAGTATATGCCGGGCGGTCAGATCGCTATCACCGGTGACGTTGAGGACTATCCCGGATTTGAATCTATCTCAGGCGCCGAGTTGGCAATGAAATTTGCCGACCACGCCAAGAAATTCGGATTGCAGATTGAAATGGAAGAGGTGATTCAGATTTATTGCGAAGGTGATGATCGTCTGGCCAAGTGTGCCTCCGGTGTCACTTATCGCGGCAAGGCATTGATTTTCTCAACAGGTGGGAGACCGATCTACCTGCAGGTTCCCGGCGAGGAAAAATACAGCGGAAAAGGTGTCTCCTATTGTGCCATTTGCGACGGCGCTTTTTTCAAGGAACAGGTCATCGCTGTTGTCGGCGGGGGAGATGCGGCGATCGAAGAAGCCGGATTTCTGACGAAATTTGCCTCGAAGGTATATGTCATCCATCGACGCGATAAGCTTCGGGCCCAGAAAATCATTCAGCAAAGAGCGTTTAATAATCCCAAAATTGAGTTTGTCTGGGATTCAGTAGTTGAGTCGATCAACGGTGATGATACGCGAGTCACGAATCTGTCGCTGGCTAATGTCAAGACAGAGAAGAAGGCGACTTTGGAGGTTGGGGCTATTTTTGTCTATGTCGGTTTCCGCCCCAATTCTGATCTTATTCCCGATGATGTTAAGCTCGACGAAAGTGGCTACATACTGACCGATTTCAAGATGGAAACGTCGGTTCCCGGAATCTATGCCTGCGGCGATGTCAGAGCGCAGCTGGTTCGCCAGGTTACCAATGCTGTTGGTGATGGCACCACCGCCGCTGTAGCCTCGGAGCGAAGGTTGGAGGAATTGGAGGACAAAGCTACATAATCCAGCCAGAGGCGAAAGCGCAAGAGGGTGTAACTTGCAACCGTCGAATGTCATTACTTGCCTGCAAAACGGTGCACACATGTTGCCCTGGTAGCAATTTTGCCACCGGTGTCAGACATACTGCGAATGCAAAAGTGCTTGCAAATCAAGGCCTTAATACGTATCTTATTAGTAGAAATCTTGTTACTACGAAGTGCTAACTGCCGGCACATATATTGCTTGATAAAGAAAGTGGATAAACCGCTCTGGCAACCTACTTATATGTGAACCCACCGGTTCCAACTTTTGTCTGAGCGGCCATTCAAATAGAAACTTTGCTCTCAATGATTTGGGAGTGGTGTGCGCTGGACTTCCAGCCACCTGACGTTAGAGTCGGGCGTCCCCCCTCCACCACTCCCATTTTTTTATTCCCCTCATAACGGCTCATCCGGTGGGCATGTTGAAAAACCTCGTCAGCTAGTTGTGTCAGGTCCTTGTCCCGTCAAGACGGGATTGAGACCTGACACGTAAGTATATGTAAGACAAGAGCGGCAGGTCTCACGAATCCGTCGAACCGGATTCGAAGGACCAGCCGCAACTGAACCAGGAGACTTTATCAACAAGCCCCGGTGTTGACTCCAGCCAAAATCTGCCGATAACAAAAAATTAGGTGTTAGTCGGTAGCAAGGAAGGGATTGTGAAAAGCAAAACCGGATTTTTAACGAGACTTAGCCACATAATTGTCATCCAGGTGCTGTTTGTGTTTGCCGCTCTGGCGCTGATAATTTTCTATCCTAACGAGGGCACGGTATTCGATTCGGGATACTCTGCACCTGAGAGCCGGATTGAGCAGCTTCTGGCGCAGGTCAAGGTGATGCTCAGTCTTCCCTCTGAGGTGGAGGAGCCAGCGACAGTTGACCCGGATGTTCAGGCCTTGTTGACGTCTCTTTTCTCCGGTTTTAACGAAATGCTTCACACTGGGATTTATCTTCCCGATAGCGCTGATCAGCTAAGGAGTTGCTATGTTTATCGACACCCCGATAAGCTGAATCAATCCGACGGTTCCCACGCTCAGTTGCTGCCGTTTATTAACGCCACCGTGCCGCCATTCGATGCCGGTATGGCTCAGGAGCGTCTTATCCCGATTCTATACACCGCCGATGCTGCCGTCTACTGCTACACCTTCCGTCTGGACACTGGTAGGCGCGTTGTGTTGGTTTCGGCGGTGGAACACGATCTGGTTATTTCATCGGGACCAACTCTGCGGTATGCTCTCCTGCTGCTTTTCCTTGGTTCCATTCTCATATCACTTCTGACGGTACACCTGATTTCCAACCGATTTAGAGGCCCCTTGCGTCGACTTATCAGCGGGATGGAAAAGACAGCCCGTGGCGAACTGGATCAGATGGTTGCCGAAGAAAAAGATGTGGAGCTTGAGAAGCTCAACTTGGTTTTCAATAATATGTCGACAACGCTCTATAACAACCGTCGGCAGTTGGTTGATTCCAATGCGAGGCTCCAGATGCTCAATGAGCAGCTCTATGAGTCAACATCATTTCTGGCCACATTGATAGACAGCACTCCCAACAGCATTTTCACAACATCGTCCGACGGCAAGATCATGCTTTTTAATGCCAGAGCGGCGCATGATTTTGGATTTTCTCCCGATGAAGCGATTGGTATGGAAGTCAATGACCTCCTGGCCAATCAGCGAGCGGTCGGCGGTGATGATGGGTTCGAGGTTGTCTGCCGCAGGAAAGATGGCTCTGTTTTTCCAGCCTACATGTTGTCGGTTCCAATCCGATGCGCGAACAATCCGATAAGCGCCTACCTGTTTATTGTCCGGGATATCAGTGAGAGCAAAAACTTCCAGGAGATGATGATTCGTCTGGATCGTTACTATACTCGCGGCGAGATGGCTGGTGATATCGCCCATGAGATCAACAACTTCCTGGCCATCCTTTCCGGTAATGTTGAATTGATGCCGTTGATGATGAAGAAGGGTGATACCGAAAAGATTGAGAAAAAGCTGGAACTGATGAAGACGGCTATCGACAAGATCGTCCGCTTCACTGACGGATTGATGGATTGCAATATGGGAGAAGTGCATTTTGACACAGCCGATATCAATCAACTTGTCCAAAATGTGGTCGCTTTCCTGAAACCCCAGAATCGCTACGATGATGTTGAAGTGATCGTCAAACCTTCAGACGATCTCCCTCTTGGAGAGATCGATATCGAGCAGTTGCAACAGTTGCTGGTAAATCTGATCAATAACGCTGCCGAGGCTCTTGAAGATGGTCCTGACGAGCCACGAATTGAAATCTGTACTTCACTGGTCGAGTCCGCAGACGACCCCAGGAAGTTTCGTATCGAAGTGCGAGACAACGGCAAGGGTATTGACCCGGAGAATACGGCGATTGTGTTTAAGAAACGTTTCACGACCAAACGCAAAGGTCATGGCATTGGACTGATAACGTGTCGCCGGATTGTCGATGCCCATTACGGTACGATAGACTATCGGTTCGATAAAGGAGCTGTCTTCACCGTAGAGTTGCCTGTAAGCCGGCAGCAGACTGCAAGTGCTGAACCGACCAATGAGTCCAGCCTGACAGGTAAGTAACAGCCGCAAGTTTTTCATTGCCTGCCAACGACCGTGCCAATAGCTTTCTCATATGTCAGTTGATTTCTTAAAAGATTCCCCGGGCCTGGACCGACGCTTCCTGGCAACTATCGCTGTGATTTTCGTCGCGGCGGTGTTTGTCGTTACATGGATCGGTATCAATGGCAGCCGCTCCGACAGTCTCGAACTTTTAGTCTTGCAGGGTGAGGCGTTTTCTGAAGCGCTGGCTCAGACCGCTGAGAATACGATCGTTTCGGAAGATCTGATCGATTATTTCGTGCATCGCCGTTTCCATGAGATCGCTGTCAATCTGGCAGATCGGGAACTGCGAGGCATCACCGAAGATGACCTCCTGGAGATCACTTTAAGACATGATATCTTCGGAGCGTTCATTTTTGATTCGCAGGCATCGAAAGTCGTTGGCGCATCGGTGAGAGGGCCGGTGGTTGATCCGCCGGATTTTGTGGTTGAAGAAGTGCGGCAGTTGCTTGCCAATCCCGAAGAGAATTACGTCCTGCTTCTCGACGAAGGTGAGTTCCCCGACGAGACCGTCCATTTCTATTTAGAGATTTCCAATCAACTGGACCGTGTCGTCTTGTTAGTGGCCGACGCTCTACATTACACCGAAGCGTTACGTCAGACAGAGATCGGGGCGTTGGTGCAGAAGATGGCGATGGAACAGGGCGTCGAGTATGTTATCTACCAGACAACCGAGGGCGTGGTGTTTTCCTCACGAAAAACTAACGACCTGCCCTCCATAGAGACTGACCCGTTCTTGACACAGGCGCTGGAAAGCGATGCGATCATGCATCGTATTCTCAACTATCAGGATCGCAATGTACTTGAGATGGTGCGACCATTTTCTTCGGCTCGTTATCAGTTTGGTCTGCTCAGAGTGGGGCTATCTCTGGAAGGTTACTATGCGGTGTCTCGCGGATTTGACACACAAATGATAATGGTCTCAGGTGTGCTGGCGATACTGCTGTTGGTAGCATTGCTCTATCTCAATAGCCGTCATCGACGCAAGCAAATTGGTCAGGAGTTTCGGCAGATAAAATCGGTTACCGATAAGATATTCGAAGAGATGCGTACGGGCGTGGCTGCGGTCGGACCGGATGGCGCGATTACGTTGGCCAACCAGGCTTTCTGTGTGGTCTTCGGACTGAGTGACGCCGTGGGGAAATCGTGGGACAGTCTCACCGATCACGAGGCGATAAGTTTTGCACGGCTTGCAAAGGAGGCGGGTTCCAACGAGAAGGAAATCGAACTTACCAGAAACGGACAGAGCCTATCGCTTCTGATTGCGACTTCTACAATGTCGGTTGAGGGAAGCGACGACCGGGGAGTAGTTGCGGTTGTGTATGATATCTCTCGTCTCAAAGAATTCGAATTGAAAGCGTCGCGTCGCGAACGGCTCTCAGAAATGGGTAATCTGGCGGCCGGAGTTGCGCACGAGATTAGAAATCCACTCAATGCGATATCGATTGCGGCTCAGCGTCTGTCGATGGAATTTATGCCGGAAGAAAACGCCGAAGAGTACCAGTCGTTCACGCGTCAGATCAGAGAAGAGACGCGGCGACTCAATGAAATCATCACGCGCTTCCTGACCCTCGCGCGGGAGCAGTCAGCTCGTCGCATACCGGTGCGGCTGGATACCGTTCTTGGCGAACAACTCGATCTGCTGAGGCTTGAAGCTGAGAAAGCTGATGTTAATCTCTCCGTGCAGATTGAACCTGATACGGTGATCGACGCTGACCCCGACCAAATCAAGCAGGCATTTGCAAATCTGTTTACAAATGCTCTGGAGGCTATCGGTGGCAACGGTGGGCGGATTGATGTTGAGGTTCGTGTGATCGACCATAGCGTTCAGATGTTGTTTTCCGATGACGGGCCGGGAATACCTGCCGAGATTCATCAGAAAGTCTTCTCACCATATTTTACTACCAGGGATGCCGGTACTGGGCTCGGCCTGGCGACTGTTTATAAGGTGATTTCTGAGCTGGATGGTGAGATCAGGATTGAAGAAAGTGAATGGGGCGGGGCAAGGTTTGTAATAACGCTTCCAGTTTCTACCGATTCTACTGAATAAAAAAAGCGGCCTCTTTTGAGACCGCTTTCTTCTTGTTACTATCTAATCAACAGACCTTACTTGATCTGGCCCTTGATCCACTCAGTGCTGACTGATTTCGGACGGGTGATAGCAGTACCCACCGCACGATTCAGCACCAGCTGCGACAGCATTCCCATAGCTCTTGAGACGGAGAAGAGGACCGTATAGTACTCAAACTCCTTGAGGCCATAGTAATACAGAAGGGCGCCGGAACCGGCATCAACATTTGGCCACGGATTCTTGGCCTTGCCGTGTTTCTCAAGAACCTTAGGCACAACGTTGAAGACGCGGTCGACTGTCTGGAAAACTGGATCCTTCGCCATGTACTTCTTGCCAAACGCGTTGAACGCGGAGAAGCGAGGATCGGTTACGCGCAGGACGGCGTGACCATAACCCGGAATCACCTTGCCGGAGTTCAGCGTTTCCCATGCATAATCTTCGATTTCCTTTTCGGAAGGAGCACCACCGAATTTCTCCATTGTCTGAAGAACCCAGTTGAGACACTCCTGATTGGCCAGACCGTGCAGAGGACCGGCCAGACCGTTCAGGCCAGCCGAGACGGCATAGTACGGATCGGACAGTGCCGAACCAACCGTATGGCAGGTATTGGCCGAGACATTACCACCTTCGTGATCCGAATGAAGAACGAGGTAGAGGCGCATCATTGCGTGAGTCTCACCCTTCTTCGGAGCCAGACCCAGCATGCGGGCGAAGTCCGCACCCCAGTCCAACTTGTTGGACGGCTCGATCAAGTCACCCTTCTTGTACTTGATACGATAGAGACCGGCGGCGATAGTATGAATCGTGCCGAGAATCTTGATAGAATCATCAAGAGCCGCTTCCCAGTAATCTGTCTTGGCCATGCCTTCGTTGTAGCGTTTGCGGAAGACGGACTCATTCTCCATAGCGAGAATGGCCGTATCGAGCATCGCCATCGGATGCGAAGACTTTGGCATCGCCTTGAGAACTTTCCAGATGTACTTCGGAACTTCGCCGGCCGCCTTCAGTTCCCCCTGGAAACCTTTCAGCTCATCGGCTGTCGGCATATTGCCGGTGATCAAGAGCCAGAAGATTTCTTCGGGCAGCTTGTCTTTCAGTTTCATAACCGGCGTGCCGCGGATGATCAAACCCTGATCGGGTTCGACAACCGAGGTATCGCAGATCATACCCTTGACGCCGCGCATGCCGCCGAACGCCTGTGTTACCGATACTTGTGAAATCTGGACATCGCCCGAACCCTTGAGAATCTTGACACGCTCTTCTCGAAGCTTCGGGATCATTGCGCCCAGAGTTTCTTTGAGTGTTTTAGCCATGACTTACTCCTTGTGTATAGAGAGATGAGTTTGACATAAAATAAATGCTCACACTCCACATGTGAAATCTTTCACGTTTAATCTCTATTCTACAATATACCGTGGTTCTTGTCAAGAGGGAGAAGACCGAAATTGGTTTTTTTGTCGCTAAGAGAAGATTTTGCCCGGATTGAGTAGTCCGGTCGGATCAAGGGTCAATTTGACCGATTTCATCAGGTCAAGCGTCGCCCGGTCAAACTCAAGGTGCAGGTACTCGCGCTTGGCCAGCCCGATTCCATGCTCACCGGTCAGGGTGCCACCCAGCTGGATGGCCTTTTCAAGGAGCTTGCGGATTTCGGTTTTCATCAGCCCCATTTCATCTGGTGTGCGGTGTTGTGCCATGAATGTGACATGAAGGTTTCCATCACCTGCGTGCCCAAACCCATTGATCCGCAACATGCTAGCATGATTTAAGTCTGCTACGTAACTTACAAGTATTGGAAATCGCGAGATCGGCACGGCCACATCTTCCGATATTCGGTAGTCAGCGATTTCCTTGATAGCGAGCGAGAGATTGCGTCGCACCGCCCAGAGATGCTCGGCGGCGGCAGGGTCGCTTTCGATACGGAGATAGGTGCAGTTGTTGGCCAGGCAGAGCTTCTTGATGGCAGTAGTCTGGGTCGCTTTTTCTTCTCCGGTCGTTTCCAGCAGCAAAATTGCAGCAGCGCGGTCGAGCCCCTCGGTTTTTTCATACTGATTGGAGCAGTCAGCAGCGTCACCATCGAGATATTCCATCACCGTCAGAATCATGCCGGACCGGACAATATCGGCGACCGTCTGAGCGGCATTTTTCGGATTGTCAAAGGCAACCAATATTGTAGTGCCGAGCGACGGGGTCGGTATCAACTGCACTGCGATTTTTGTGATAATAGCGAGTGTCCCCTCCGAACCGATCAGCAGATCGTGCAGGGCAAAGGTCGCTGACTGGTTGAAAACTCCGGTCTCGATCACTGAGCCGTCGGCGAGAACGGCACGCAGGCCGATCACATAGTCTTTGATGACACCAAACCGTTTGCAGCGTAATCCTCCAGCGTTCTCGGCAACGTTGCCGCCAATTGTCGATTCCTCGAAACTGGCCGGATCGGGCGGGAAAGTCAGGCTATGTTTACTGGCCGCATCAAGCAGGTCTTTCGTTATAACGCCGGGGTCACAAGTGGCTCTTTTACGGGCCGAGTCGATCTCAAGGTCGATCATTCGTTCAGTCGAGAGAACGATGCAGTTCTCCACCGGTACGCATCCCCCCGAAAGACCAGTACCGGCTCCACGTGCCACCACGGCCAGCCCATTCTCCCGACAGAAATCAATAGTAGCGATTACATCGGTTTCCGATTTGGCCAGCACGATTGCCTGTGGTTGGCCGGATGCTTCGGTGGCGTCATGGAAATAATCGTCGCGGTCGGTAAGGTTGGTGATAAGGGATGCAGGATTTGTCAGTTGTGCGGCAAGCGGTCCAAAATCGGTTGGCTCAGTGTTCAAGCGATCAGCCGTCCTTTTTGGAGGAAGAGGAGGAGCCGGAGTCGGGTTTTTTTGATTTGTCCGACGAACTCGATGACCCTTTTCCCGACACTTTCGCCGGCGCGCTGGAGTCTCTGGCGGCGTCCTTTTTGTAACCGTCGCTGCGATAGTCGGTGATGTAGAATCCTGACCCCTTAAACAACAGCCCGGCGCCTCCGGAAATTATGCGTTTGATCTTTCCATCGCACTCGGGGCAGGATTCGAGCGCATCGTCGGTTATTTTCTGAAACTCTTCAAATTCGTGCTTACATTCGGAACATTGATATTGATACGTTGGCATAATCTCGCAGTCTTTTTGCTAAGGCAAATTTCGCATCGTTGTTGTTTCAGTCGATTTACGCGGGGGTAGAACGTGCTCGCCTCAACCGTACCGCCAGCCTCGATCGCGGACCAGTCTCGGGTTAGGTTTCCAATCGGTCAGTTTGCCTGCGGGTTTATCTTTGGGGGGCGGCGGGTCAGATTTCCGCGACGTCGCAAAGACCTTGGTCTCGGTTCGAGGAGCGATGCTGTACGATTCCTCGGCGGCTCTGATTATTTCCGGCATGAGACCTTCTTCGGCAATCGTCTCGGTGTACTTACGGCGGCCATCAACGAGGTCGCGCAGATAGTTGGCGATCTGATCGGACGAGTAGTATTTCTCCGGGGCGTAGGAACTGAGGTCGGCGCCTTCGGCAGATACGATCTCATCGGTCCCGAGAATACTCTGGCGATATTGATTTGTTCCGCGGAGGTCACCGCGCTGGATTGCGGCCATGGTGTCTATGGGGACTCGTTCGACCTTGCGGACCACTTTTTTGCCCGCGCCCTTTTCAGCCGGCTGAATAATTTCCCCCATGCCGCCGGTGTTGTATTGGTAGAAATGCACCTTACCGGGATAGTTGGCGACAAGGCCCATGACGATTCGATGAAAATGATTTACCTTGGCGCCGCGCGATCCAACAATGAACGGATCGGTCCCGACAATCCTGACCGACTCACCGGCCTTGGCCGGGTTGGATGCGTAACTGTGGCTCGACTCACCCCATAGATACGCCAGCGTCGCCTGGATCGGCGTCAGCTTCTGGGCGAAAGTCATAATAGTGTTGCGGCGCGTAATGAATGCAAAGATCAGGCCATCGAGTTCATCAAGGGGAGGGAGGTCAAGCGATGGATACCAGATGTCTTTCATCGAAAACGGTCCCCAGCCATGCTTGATCTTAAGCTGCTTGCGCATGACAATCGAACGGCCATTGCCACAGAGGTTTTCGTCGAGGAATTGGGGGGTACCGTCGGCGTCGATCATGACATTTTCATAGAGTGCGCTCTTATGAACCAGGAGTTATACATCGCTTCCTGCATACGGGAGTCAACATCTGTTTTGACGAAATAATTCATCTCGCTGCCGTAAGCCGAACCGTCGTTTTTGAGAAAGCATATGTCGTCCTGACAGACGAAAGTGCGCTCACCCTTAGACCAGTTCAGTCCCAATTGATGGCACGACCAGGTGGACTTGCCGGTAGCAGAGAGGCCAAAAAGAAAGACGCCGTATTTTTTGAGCTTGTTGGTTTTGGGGTCACGAGCGATTACAACTTTCGTTCCGGCGTGCAGACCAAGCATGTCGTGAGCGGAAGCGGTGTGCATGCCGTTTCGGAGAAAGCCTTTCTTGTCCTCGCCCATGTAATCCGAGCCGAGAACAAGGCTCAGATTGTATTCCGGCAGCACGAGTGCCTGCTGTCGGATCTGATGTTCTTCGGGGATGTGGATAAGTGTAAATTCCGGGCCCGGTTGTTTCGTGATCGGTCCCATCGTGTGCCCCCACATGTATGCCAGTCGATAGTTTTTCCGATCGGCTACTGATATGTAGAGATTACATTTTGGATTGTACTCGTTGTTGGAGCCCATCTGACGCCGATGTTTAACGAACGGCATTGTCTCCATCAGGTGCAGGACTTTATCGAGTTCGGCGGGAGCTTTGCGGATGATGTTTTTCTTACCGTCGGAAAGATGAAATTCCCTGATCTTTTCATCACCGAGATAGACTGTCTTCTCGGCGATACGACTTGAAATTGCAGAACGCCATCCGTACGAACCGTATTTTGTCCTCGTGCCGGTTTGGATGGCCGGCTCGCGCAGTTCGTCCAGAGTCATTTCTTTGATGTTCGGACCGTTCAGACGACGTTGCAGGTCGCGGAAAAACCGTGCGTATACTTCCGGGCTGTAAACAGATTCGGCCATAGTTTCAATCCTTCGGGAGTATTTCCTCGTCACTGAAGAAGAAGGCGACTTCGCTCATGGCGGTCTGGGGACTGTCGGAACCATGGACGACGTTTTTCTCAATTGATGTTCCGTACTCGCGCCGGATGGTGTGGTACTTCGCTTTGGCCGGATCGGTGTTGCCCATCAGTGTGCGCCAGCGGTCGATAGCGTTGTGTCCGCCGATAACAAGAGCAACAACAGGTCCTGAGGTCATGAAGTCCACAAGCGACCGGTAGAACGGTTTGTCCTGGTGCACTGAATAGAACTGTTCGGCTCGTTCGCGGGTAAGGTGTACCACCTTGGCGCCTCGGAGAATGAGATCATCGCGTTCAATCCGTTCAATCACTTTGCCAACCAGTTTTCGTCTGACAGCATCCGGTTTGATAATTCCTAAGGTATTGGCCATATTCTTATCCCATCAATTCCTTAATTCGTGACTTCAATGCCTCAGCTGGAATTGACGCCAGGTTGACTTTGTATGTCTGGGTCATCCGGAACAACTGATGGTAATTGCGCCGTTGCAGGTCTTCCTGATCGGGCGAAGAGGACAGCAGGTACGGATTAAAAAATGGCTGCGTTCGGTACGGTGTCATGCCGCCACCGGATGGTAATCTGTACTTGCCGGTGGTTATCAAGTCGAGAGCAGCAGCTTCGTCCAGTTTCTCAACCGCTGGAGCGTTGGGCTCGAACGCGAGAATAGCGATAGTTTTCAGATGAGTCCGTTTGACATATCTCTGAGGTCCGCCAATCCAGGCCGGATCAATCAACGCCCGGGAATCTTCCGAACCCCAGTAGCAATATGGTTCACCCAGGTCGAGCGGGCACTCATCCTGAAGCGCCTTGATGTTCGTCCAGTCGGCGCGGGTTGTGGTGACATTTTCGCACTTGCTGCGATCGAAGATACGTCCGTAGCGTGGGAGCATCTGCGCTATTGCTGTCTTGAGGTAGAACTTCCGTTCGGGGGCATCGGCAATCACATCGTTGCCACGATACCTTGCGAACAGCCAGTCGTTGGTGAGGAAACGCGCTGCGTCATCCTCCAGCAAACGATGGAACACTGTTCCACGACCGGTACCCTTTGGACCAATCAGCGCCAGACCGTGACCATCAAAATCAACGGCTGCGGCTCGAATGCCGTGAACATCAAGAAGCCGTTCGCTTGCCTGCGCTACCATCCCCAGCGCCCACGCCCGTACCTGTCCATAGTATGTCGTGTTGAACAGGACGGCCGTTTTCATCTCGGGGGAGTAGTATCCATAAGGCTGGCGTCCGGGGACACCATCGACAGCATAGATGATTCCGTGTGGCTCAAGGTCCGATTCAAGTTGAGCCGGATACCAGTTTTCGACCCAGAAGTCGTAGAGATGTGGAACGTTGGTACGGAGTTGGATAATGATTCCGTTGATGTTGGCATTCCACTCGAAATATCGATCATACGGCAGAGCGCTCTCTGCTTCCTGTACCAGAGCATCGCGCTGCTCAACAGTGACATCGGTTTTGGCGTCGGTCATGCCGCGTGGTTCGGTCATTATATTCTGCAGCGCTATTCGCTTGTACTTAGGTGATTCCTTGAGCTTCGCCATAGCTTCGATGATCCGGTCGGTGCCTTCCTCGATCTTGTCCATCGATGTAGCATACGAGATTCGGATGTTCTGTTCTGAACCAAAGGCGCTACCCGGAACCAGCGCTACCGCCGCTTCCCTGAGCAGGTAGTAAGCGAGACCGTACGAATTGCGAATCTTCATGCCACCATATTCGGTGTTATAGTAGGACGATACGTTAGGGAAGAGGTAGAACGCTCCCTGCGGCTCGTAGCATGACACACCGGGAATGCGACGTATCTTGTTCAGCATGTAATTGCGTCGGGTCTTGAACTCGGCAACCATCTGATTGACCTCGGACTGATGTCCCGAGAGTGCTTCGGCGGCGGCTCGCTGGGCAATTGAGTTGGCGCCCGATGTTGTGTGTGACTGCACGATGTTCATTGCGCCGATTATCTCGCGAGGTCCGGCGGCATAACCGATACGCCACCCCGTCATGGCGTATGACTTGGAAACGCCATTGATTACAACCGTTCGGGCTTTGATTTTGTCACTGAGGGAAGCCACCGAGCAGAAGCGGTAATCATCATAGACGATGTTTTCGTAAATCTCATCGGAGATAATCAACAGCCCCTCGGCGACGGCCAACTCGCAAAGTTCCATTAGCTGTTCTCGCGTATAAGCGGAACCGGTAGGATTGGACGGGTTGTTGAGGATTAAAGCCTTAGTGTTGAAACTGATATTGGCTTTCAGTTCCTCGGGAGTCAAGCGGAACCCGTTCTCTTCTTTTGTTGGGACAATGACAGGTTTGCCCTTTACCATCAGCACTTGTTGCGGGTACGACACCCAGTATGGGGCCGGGATAATAACTTCTTCGTCCTTATTGATGGTTGCCATAAAGACGTTGTACAGCGATTGTTTGGCGCCGCAGGAAACAATTACCTCGTTGTCGTTGTACTCAAGACCATGATCGGTCCTGAAACGATTGCGAATAGCTTCTTTTAATTCGGGGATACCATCGTTGCGAGTGTAACCGGTGAAGTTATCGTCAAGTGCCTGTCGTGCGGCATCCTTGATAACTTCGGGAGTGTTGAAGTCTGGTTCACCCACCGAGAAGTCGATGACATCGATCCCCTCGCCCCGCATTGCCTTTGCTTTGGCGCTAATGCGAAGGGTGGAGGATAGCTCAAGCCGGCCAATCCGATTGGAAATCATCGATTATTCCTTCTCAGAGGCTCCGGTTCCGCTGTCTACTTTAGTACTCGTGTAGTTCTTAAGCCAGGCTTCCAGATCGAACCCTGACATCTCCTTAACAACCATCGGCAGCTGACTCATCATTGTGGCCAGTTCACCGGTGATTTTGGAGGTGCCGAGTTTGCCGTCATTGGAGACCATTACGATTTTATCAATTTTTGAAATCGGGGCAGCCATCTCACGCGCCAACTCCGGCAGTTTGTCAAACATCATCTGAAGTAGAGCCGGTTGGGAATGGGCGTTCCACGATTCGGCCTTCTGACGGAGAGCATCGGCTTCGGCCTTGCCGACTTTCTGGATCAGTTCAGCTTCAACCTCGCCCTGAATTCTTTTAGCTTCGGCCATGCCTTTGGCTTCGGCCTCCAGGCGATGCTGCTCGGCATCGGCGGGCTGACGGACCGTAGCGGCCAGTTCCTGCTCGACGCGATCAATTTCCTTCTTGGCCAGAGCGATGTCGGAGTCTTTCTCAATCAGTTTGACTTTTGCTT
>DAOWIM010000285.1 GCA_030640905.1 bacterium | reverse complement strand
TACGCCAAAGCACGAGGACTGGGGCTATGAACGCGAATGGCGTTATGTCCTATTCGGCAAGACTAACGTTTCTCTCGGTATTCCGAAAGAGGCCATCGTAGAAGTCATCTTTGGATACAAAATGTCGGAAAAGCATCAATCTGAGATCAAGGAGAAACTGAGAGAGAATGCAATTCACGCCAAACTGTATCAGGCAGCCAAGTCAAAGTCCGCATTCGCTCTCGAATTCGAACCAATTGAGTACTGAAGGTAGCCTATTAAGCCGGCACTTGTGCCCCCTCGCCCACACTCGTGTGGTTAAAAGTTGCCCGCTGTCTGGCCGATACATATATAGATAGGCAACGATACGGATACCAGACAGTGCGAAAAACCAAAGCCCACAAACGCGCCCTCAAAGCGGCCAATCTCGACCTCTTCCCGGTCGTGACCGAAGAACGGCAAGCCGCTGTTAAACACTTTGTCCAGATAGGTAACCTGACTCCCGAAAGACTGGTCAAGCCTGCCCCGGCTACACTGTATACGAAAATCGCCGAGCACGCCAGAAGGGTTGAAACGCAGACTTCGCTGACTCCCGATCTTGACCGCAACGCCGTTGCGCTGGGTGCCGACTCGTTACCGACCGTGCGCACGCTGTATGCTATGTACGATATTTTCAATCGGCAGTATTTTGATGGCGAGTTGCCACCGGTTGCGATTGAGTATTCGACTCGTATGACCAGCGCCGGTTTGTATGACCGCACCCGGCGGATGATCCGACTTGGGCAAAAATATCACGAGCTTTTCCCCGATGAAATCGAAGACACTCTCAAACATGAGATGATCCACCAGCGGCACTGGCGTCATGACGCCGCATTCAAGGCTGTAGCGGTTCGAATTGGAGCCTCGGTCAGGGCCAAAGCTCACCCTTCGCTCCGTCGCCCGCCTCGGTATGTCTATGTCTGTCCGGTCTGTCGGACCGAGTATCCGCGCCAGAAACGGCTGGTCATGGCATCCTGCGGCAAGTGCTCATCCCGGCACCGATTTGATGACCGGTTCAAGCTCAAGCTGCTCAAGTCGTACCCCAAAAAACGTTAGTTTTCCATTTCGGCAGGCCGTTTTGACAAACTTTTCGGAGACCGGGTTGAGAATTAACGGTCTGTTTTAGCGATTTGGGGCAGCATGCTGCCGGCCTAACTTGCTACTGTTAAATATCTTGGCCGGGTGGCCGATACATTAAACGAGGTAACCAGACCGATTGACGGGGCCTTCGAGATTTTCAATGGTTTCTGTTGACAAGTTTGAGATTGTCACTATATTTTGTGGCTTTTTGTTTTTGGAACGAGTCAAATCGTAAAGGTGATTAAGGTTAGCAATGAAGACGTTTCTCCCAAAAATTGACCCCGCCAAACGGCGCTGGGTTGTCGTTGATCTGGACGGCGCGAACCTCGGCCGCACTGCGGTCATAGTGGCCAACAAGTTAACCGGCAAAGACAAGCCAATCTTTACACGTCATATCGACACCGGTGACCATGTGGTGGCCATCAATGCCGCGGGCGTGAAAGTCAAAGGCGCCAACAAGCCGAAACAACAACGCTACTACAGCTACTCCGGTTATCCGGGTGGCCTGAGAACTGTTACTCTTGCCGAGAAGATGGAAAAGAAACCGGAGCAAGTGTTCTCGCTGGCGGTTAGAAGGATGCTACCCAAGAATCGTCTGGGTCGCAAAATGTTTAAGAAATTATATGTCTATGCCGGACCGGAGCACCCGCATGGGGCGCAGAAGCCGGAACCGATAGACTCCATAAAAAGAGCGTAGAGGAATATGGCAGAACAGACAAGCTTTGCCGCTACCGGTCGCCGTAAGGAAGCCGTAGCCAGAGTCACCATAACGCCCGGCAAGGGAACGTTTACAATCAACAACCGTGAGGCCAAGAAGTATCTCACCCGCGAAACCCTGATCCAGCATACGCAACAGCCGCTGGAAGCTACCGAGATGCTGGGCAAGGTTGATATCGTTGCCAGCACGAACGGTGGTGGTCTTTCAGGACAGTCGGGTGCGGTTCGTCTGGGGATCAGTCGGGCGCTGGTTAAGATGGACGCCGAGTTGCACAAAACTTTGCGGCAGGGTGGATTTCTGACTCGCGACGCGCGTGAGGTCGAACGTAAGAAATACGGTCGTCCGAAAGCACGGAAACGTTTCCAGTACTCAAAGCGTTAAACAACGATCCCCGAAAAGGGGAAATAGACAATCCCGGTCGATCCGATCAGCGGTCCCAGTTTCATGGGTGATGGTTGGGGATGACGCCGGGGTAACGAATAACCGATTAACAAGGTTAGCTTATGCAAGAAACAAAAGTACGTGAGCTTCTCGAGGCCGGAGTGCATTTTGGCCATCAGACGCGTCGGTGGAATCCTAAGATGAAGCCGTTCATCTTCACCGCTCGCAACGGTATCTACATTATCGATCTTCACAAAACAGTCACGGCGCTCTCAAGAGCGTGCGAAAAGGTCAGAGAAGTTATCGGGCGGGGAAAAGGCATCCTGCTGGTAGGAACAAAAAAACAGGCTAAGACGGTGATCGCTGAAGAGGCGGCCCGCACCGGTTGTTTCTACGTTACCGAGCGCTGGCTCGGCGGAATGCTCACCAATTTCAACACCATCAGGCAGTCGATCAAGAAACTGAAAGATATTGAGCGGATGCGCGAAGATGGCGAGCTTGGCAAGTTCACCAAGAAAGAACGCTCTCGTATTGAGAATGATGCTGCGAAGCTTGAAAAGGTTCTCGGCGGTATCAAAGATATGTCGGTTCTGCCGGGTCTGATGATCGTGGTGGACGCCCAAAAAGAGAAAATCGCCGTGGCCGAGGCCGCCAAACTCGGTATCCCGATTATCGGTATTATCGATACCAACGCTGATCCCGACCCGATTGATTTCCCAATCGCCGGTAATGATGACGCTATCAAGTCAATCAGAGTGCTGATGAAAGACCTCTTCACCGCCGCTGTAGAAGCAAGGCATGGAGTTACGCAACGGATGATTGAGACGGCTGTCGAGGAAGACCGGAAGATTGAGGTCTCGACATACACCACGCAGAGCGACGAGGACAAGCCGTCCGAGACGCCAGGTAAGCAGACTTGAGAGGGTACGTTGCATGCAAATAACAGCTAAGATGGTCAAGGAGCTTCGTGAAAAATCCGGAGCCGGCATGATGGATTGCAAGAAAGCCCTCCAGGAAGTGGATGGTGATTTTGAAAAAGCCAGCGATTACCTGCGCACGAGAGGTATTGCCAAGGCCGCTTCACGGGCCGGACGTACTACCGGTCAGGGTGTCATCGCTACTTATGTTCACGCCGGTGATAAGCTGGGCGTGATGGTTGAGATTGATTGCGAAACCGATTTCGTGGCAAGAACTGATAATTTCAAGGCGTTTGGCAAAGACGTTGCCATGCATATTGCCGCCTCCGCGCCGCTTTGTCTTGATCGAGAAAGTCTTGACACTGCTCTTCTTGAGAAAGAACGCGAAATCTATCGAGCTCAGATGCTCAAGGAAGGCAAGCCGGAGAAGATTATCGACAAGATCGTTGAGGGCAAGCTCGACAAGTACTACTCCGAGGTCGTTTTGTTAGAGCAGCCGTTTGTGAAAGACAACGATAAAACAGTTGGCGATTTGCTTAAGGAACTGATAGCTTCTCTTGGTGAGAATATTATGATAAAGCAGTTCGCACGTTTCCGCATTGGTGAATAGAATGGAACCCGGCCAATCTGGTCCCATCCATAAGCGAGTGCTTCTCAAGATTTCGGGGGAGGCACTTGTTGGCAAACAAGGATTCGGTATCGATCCGGAAACGGTCGGTGCTATCTGCACACAAATCAAAGACATTCATCTACTCGGTGTGGAAATTGCCGTGGTCGTTGGGGGTGGTAACATCTATCGCGGTCTTAACGCCTCCCAGAGGGGAGTGGACCGCGTCACCGGTGACAATATGGGAATGCTCGCTACGATCATCAACGCGCTTTCGATGATGGATACTCTGGAAGGGATGGGCTGTTTTACACGTGTGATGTCGGCGATCAATGTTGCGGACTTTGCCGAATCGTACATCCGTCGTCGCGCCGTACGACACATGGAGAAAGGCCGGCTTGTTATTCTGGCTGGCGGAACAGGCAATCCGTACTTTTCAACCGATACCGCAGCTTCGTTGAGGGCGATGGAGGTTGGAGCCGAATTGTTGATCAAGGCGACCAATGTCGATGGTGTCTATTCGGCTGATCCAAAGAAGGATCCGTCAGCCAAGCTCTATTCCGAGTTGAGCTACGAAGATGTCCTCAGTAAAGAACTTCGGGTGATGGACCTGACGGCGATAACGCTTTTGAAAGAAAACCGTATCCCTGTCAGGGTTGTCAATATCCATTCTTCGGATAACCTGAAGAAGGTTATTACCGGGGAAGATGTGGGAACGCTGATTTCTTGAAAAACAGATCAAGTGTGGGAGTTTAATTATGCTGGATGTATTGTACAAAGAAGTTCGGGAACACATGCACAAGACGGTCGAGTCGGTTACGCGGGAGTTTGCCGCGGTTCGTACCGGTAAGGCCTCGGTTGGTTTGCTCGACACCGTTAAGGTGGAAGCCTATGGTTCCGTGATGCCGCTGAACCAGTTGGCCAACACCACCGCACCGGAGCCACGTCTGCTTGTTGTGCAGGCCTTTGATAAGTCAACAGTCGGCGATATCGTCAAAGCGATTCAGGCGGCTGATCTCGGTTTCAATCCTCAGCCTGACGGGCAGACCATCAGGATTCCGATCCCCAATCTGACCGAAGAACGACGGCAGGAGTTGGTTAAACACTGCAAGAATGTGGGCGAGGACGGTCGCGTTGCGCTACGGAATATCCGTCGCGATGCCAACGAGCGAATCAAGAAGGCGCAGAAAGACAAGCAGATTTCCGAGGATCAGGAAGCCGATGGTCACGATGAGGTGCAGAAGATCACCGACGAAACTATCAAGGAGATCGATGCGCTGTTGGTTAAGAAAGAAAAAGATGTGATGGAAGTCTGATCTGACTGAATCTATCAACTTCGGTACAAAAAACCCGGCTCAATGGAACCGGGTTTTTCTTTACTCGAAAACGCCCGAACTATCTGGGGTAACCGCAATGCAGAACCCTAAGCGGCTCTGCCATCTTCTTGACCCGCCATCTACTCACTAAAATCACACTTTATAATTTAGCAACACCGTTCTTGTTATTATCTAAACGCCATCAAAATCCAAATCGCTGTAACCAATTTTCTTCTTTATGTATGCAATTATCCTATTAGTTCTTGCATCCAGGAATTTATAGTACTTACGATAGTCAAAAAGCGTACTATCTATGTAGGCGTTCTTTAAGATATTTCCACTTACGTCTTCAAAGTATTTTTTCGGATGTTGATTGTATTTGTTTTGATTCTTCCCCTTACTAAGAAGCCATAAATTGGCAAAATGATTAACTTTAGCCTCATCAAAGTTGTTTTTTCGCAATTCCGATTTAGGGAAAATGTGATCGAGCTCAGAAGAATTTGAAGGAAGATGAGCAGATGCACCTGAACGATTCTGAACCAAATTCATCGCAAGCAAAGGGTTTTTTTGCAAAAGGTCTTCATTGATTCCATTGATTCTATCCCAGTATTTGATCCAATAAATAGTCTGAGCATATGGGAACGAATAATCCTGCTTTAACAACAGAGGTTTCAATGCCTGTTCGACGAATTTCTTAATTCTAGAATCTGCATATCGGGATAATGTCTTGGAAAAAGCAAAGAGGAATATTGATTTCCTCACGTTGTCAATTTCTGAATTTGGTATGTTATGTTTTGGCAAATGAAATAGGTAATAGACAAATGGGACGAGGGTGTTATGGCCACCGATAATCTTACTTGAACTACACCAGCATTCATTTTGGATAAAATCTACTAAGGCTTTTATTGAATCGCAACATTTGGAAAAGTTGTTCTTAATTAGTTTGAGATTCTTTTGTTTTCTTAACAAATCAAGATCATATTTGGCTCCCAAATCTGACACCGAGAATAAACAGCGAATCAAGAAATCGATGTCAAAATTGAAAGAATTTCCTTTGTTTATTGAATCCACAAATTCTGGGATTGCTGAAGATGAGTCTTTCCAGTTCAATTTTAACATGCTGAAAATCAAATCCGATCTGCTCAATGGTGTGCCTTGGCGATTGATTCTAACGAAAATTTCCAGCACATCAGATTCAGACTTTCTTGAAGGACTAGTGCTTGCTATATTCTCGTCCACAATAGACGATTTCAGGATATTTTCATCTTTGCTAAGGCTTTCGTCAAATCGTGAAATATTGGTTTCTAATCTTTCTTCCGAGGTTTCACTTAGTGAAAATGATTTGGATATTTGTTTTCTCAGTTGAATCTTCTCGGTTGATGTCTTTGTAAACAACTCCTTTACACTAACAACATACATTAGTTCATCCTCGCCAAATTCGTCTTGATTGTGTTCTTTGTATGAGTCCAAATATTTATTATTCCAATTCGCTGCATCTTCATCTGACAAAAAATAGAAGTGATATTTCTCGTCAGATGAGTTATCGTTGTCCAAACCTGACAGAAGGTCGAAATACAAATTCTTGCCGTTGTATTTGCCATATAGTGCCAGATAGAGAGATTGCAATCTCTGTTGACCATCAAGAACTATTCTTAGCCTTCGATTGTCGTCATTGTTATGAAAAGTAGGTCTGTTTCCAGCCAAGTAATCGCTATCGAAATATCTGAATTGAATGTTTTCATAGGTTTCCCACATCAATACAATTCCAATGGGATATCCCCTCATTATGGAGTCCATCAGTTTTTCAATTTTGGATTCTTCCCACACAAAGTCTCTTTGGATAGCAGGCAGGACAGTTTCTTTGTTCATGATCTGATTAACAACACTAAAGACATTCATAGTATGATACACTCCCTACGGTTTCTCTCCATTCTCTGCAATTGAAGATAGAACAAATAACTGTCGGTGTCTATGTTTTTGGCTTGGACTAAAGTCTGCTTAATTTAGATTGGAATTTGGTGGCAGAACCACTAAAGGGTTCTGCCCTTGCTGCTCTGAGTCTATCAACTTTGGTACAAAAAACCCGGCTCAATGGAACCGGGTTTTTGTTTGCCGATATGTGTGCTTACTATCCCGGGTAACCGCCATCAATGTACTGTTTGAGATAGCGGTTCTCAATTTTCATGTCTTCCATCTGGTTCTTTACAACATCACCAATCGAGATCACGCCGATCAACTTCTTCTCGGTCATAATAGGAATATGGCGTACACGATTCTTAGTCATCAGGCCTGCAATGTAATTAATGTCATCATCGACTAGCCCCACGATTAACTCCGAGGTCATCAGGTCACCAACCGTCAATTGCTGGAAGCTGTCAATCTGCTCATTTACGGCGCGAAGAATATCCTTGTCGGAAATTATGCCAACGAGCTTTTCCGATTCATCCAGTACCGGAAGACAGCCGATCCGATTCTCAATAAGCGTCCTCATTGCTGTGGCGACATTGGCCGTTTTGGCGACTGTCACGACGCTTCGATTCTGGTCTTTTAGAATTTCTTTTGCTGTCACAATATAATCTCCCTGTTTCGATGTTTCTCTATTCCCGTGAAACCGCCTCACCTCAAATGATCGGATATTTCTCCTGACAGACGCGACCGAGCGGTTGGCAAAGTCATTCTTACAATGTATATTGTATAACAGTATGTCAAATAGAAAAGATCCATATTTGTGTATTTGGTGGGTCTGTGTACTCTGTGTTCTGGCGGTTTGCCCGATTGCTGGCCAGGATGATGCAGGCGACCCGGTGCTTGATTTTTACACTCAGCGTGCGGCCTCGGTATTTCGTTCAGCTGATCCGATGCAAGCCGGTACGACATATTCGTTTAGGGCGACCTCCTACTATCTCAAGCTTGAGGCCGGAAGGCCCCCCAAGCGAGTCGATTCTTCGGTGGTAGATTTCTATTTCAGTTTTGATCAGCTTGACTCCTTAATAGTCCAGACGGAGACTTCCGACCGATTTGACCTTGTCGATCTTTCAATACCCCCGATTTTTGAGGGGCCGTATTTCTTCAATTTCTTTCCAAACGACACCGGAGGGACCGAGATTGCGATTGGATTTGACACCGACTCTACCAACACCACCAATCCCACCGGACTGGCGATACTCAACCGCGACCGCTGTACCCTTGAGCGAATCTATCTCTGTTATCCGAATGTTGAGAATCACCGACGATTCTCCCGCGGACTTCGTTTGACTACTGTCAACGGCAGAGTGTACCCCGATTCGGCGTGGATTATTGGGGCCAGGTACGGCATCTTTTCTACCGACCACTATCGCATTGAGACGCGCATCGACAGTCTGAAAGTATATAGTCCGTAGCTTCGCTGCCGTTTTCCACCGATAAGAGTGATAATTGCCGAGGATGCGCCAGCCATGCGTTTGGACTTGCCAGCGGACGAAACGATCCCTACTATTGATTCATGGCCAATAAATATGATCTATTGCTGGAATCAATTCTGGCTCAACCGAAGATGATTCCAAAACATGTGGCTATTATCATGGATGGTAACGGTCGTTGGGCTGCTATGCGAGACAAACCGCGAACGGCCGGACACGAGGCTGGAGTACGGGCGGTCAAGCTGACAGTCGAGGCGGCGATGGAACTTGGGGTCCAGTACCTCACCCTTTACGCCTTCTCATCGGAAAACTGGAAACGCCCCAGGAGCGAAGTAGCGGCGTTGATGTCGCTGTTATCGCGCACTACTCGTCGCGAGCTGGACGAGTTGATCAAACAGGATGTCAAACTTATCACCACCGGCAGAATAAGCGGGCTTTCTATTGCCCGACGAAGGGTCCTGGCAGATGCTGTCCAGAAAACTCGCAACAACCGGGGGCTGGTACTCAATCTGGCCCTCAATTATGGTGGACGAACCGAGATACTCGATGCGGTCAAGGCGATTGCGCACTCAGTCAAGGCGGGCCTGCTCGATGTGAAGGATATCAACGAAGAACGCTTCGCAGAGTTTCTCTACACTTATGGCCTGCCTGATCCCGATCTCTTGATCCGGACATCCGGCGAGAAGCGCATCTCAAATTTCCTCCTTTGGCAGACCAGCTACACCGAGCTATATATCATCGACACGCTCTGGCCGGATTTTGGCCGCAACGAATTGTTGGAGGCGGTGGCTGATTACCAGCAGCGCGATCGAAGATTCGGAAAGGTTGATTCAAAGAAATCAGGATGAGCAGGAACCTACTCACTCGTATAGCAGTCGCCATAGTTGCGATTCCAGCAATCCTCTGGATATCATACCAGGGTGGGTGGTGGCTTTTTGGGATGATCTCTCTATTTGCTATCGGGGCTGCGCTTGAATTCCTGATCAACGAAGGTTTTCGTCCGGTCTCGGTTTTGTTCTGGCTTGGGCTGGTTACGGTCGGGTTGCTGCTCGCCAGTCGTTATCCCGGACTTTCTTGGGATGGACCGATCCCGTTTGAGCCGCTGGTTGTTATTCTCTCATTTATGCTGATAGCAGGGATGATTCTGGCCACCGGTCGTATCCCTCCAGCGCAGTTGTTTGAGAAAAATGTTCGGCTTGTTTGGGGTGTTGCCTATATCGGTCTGCTGTATCCGTTTGTTTTTTTGCTGGGATCACACTCCGCTACCGGTGCGTATCTATCCGGTGATCTGCTACTCTTTTTGTTCGGGCTTCTCTGGGTTGGCGATACCGCAGCGATGGGGATCGGCAAATGGCTCGGCAAACACAAACTGGCTTCGGCGGTATCTCCAAACAAAACGGTAGAAGGATTTCTTGGCGGACTGGTCGGCGCACTGTTGATTGGTTTGTTGATGTCGGTCTGGCGATTGCACGATATACCGAGAGTTCATCTTGTTTCAATGGCCATCTGCTGTTCGGTGTTTGGGCAGTTGGGTGATCTGGTCGAATCGATGTGGAAACGTTCGTTGGGGATCAAAGATTCCTCGCCGGTGATACCCGGTCACGGTGGCGTGCTAGACAGATTTGACTCGCTTCTTTTTGCCGCTCCGGTGATGTATTACTATGTGACGATTTTTCGCCTATGAAGGCTCTGGACCTCTTTTTTGCCGCCCGTCCGCTTTTGCACCTGCCCCTCTGGTCCGTATATCTTGTCAGTCTGCATTATCATCTTAAATTGAGTGGAGAATCGTTTCAATGGTACGATCTGTCGATTCTTTTCTGCCTTAGTCTGATGGCTGCCGCCGCCTACTACGTTAATCAAATTTATGACTGCGAGTCTGACCGCCTGAATCAAAAGCTGGGATTTCTTCAGAGGGGTTATCTTAAGGAGAAACAACTCCGCATCTTTGGTATAGTGTTGACCGTCGCGGCGCTGGCCGTTACGCTGTCACTCTCGCTGATTGTTTTTTTCATCTTTGTGCAGGCGATGTGTCTCAACTATTTCTATTCAGTTCCACCGCTTCGACTTAAAGACCGACCTGTTGGCGGCCTTATGGCGAACGCCTATGCGTTTGGGTGGCTGGTGCCGTTCACTGTGATGCCTGAGATCACGCTACACAGCAGCGGCCTTCTGAACTGGGGGACACCGTTCTACTTTTTCTTTGCCGTTGCTGCCGTTCATGTCCTCACAACGATTCCAGACCGTGATGGTGACCGAGCCGAAGGTAGCATCACTATCGCTGTGTGGATGCACCCGATAGCCTCGCGGTTACTTGCAGTCACATTGCTGGCCGCCTCGGGTGTGGTCGCCTGGTTATGTGGGTATGACATCCTCTTCTATGTATCATCTTTCTCGTTGTTGACTACTCTTGGAACATTCCTCTCGGCGTCCGGCAAGCCGGTTTTGCTGGCGGCCAAACTTCCCATTTTGCTCCTGACACTTATTGCCGGCTACCATTTTCCCGCGTACCTGGCATTTGTTGTTGCTCTGATGATTTTGACCAGAATATATTACGCCAGAAGATTTGCTATAGTTTACCCAAGGTTGAACTGATGCTGATACGATTGATCACTATAAGTCTGCTGGTTACGTTGATTGGGTGTGCGCCCTATCCACGGTATCGTCAAGGTGGCGCCGAACGTCCCCCCGAAGCACCGCAGACGAAAAAAAGCGGCCTGACAACCGACCAGAATTTGCGATTGGGGAAGGTCATCCGGTCGTATCTGGGGAAACCGTACAAGGGCAAATCGAAGTACGAAAAAGGTGTCGATTGCTCGCTCTTCACCCGCGAGGTCTTTGCCGATTATCGTAGACTACAACTGCCGCGCACGGTCAAAGAGCAGTTCAAATCGGGACGCGAGGTTCACCGCAAGCATCTTCGTTTTGGTGATCTGGTTTTCTTCCGTACCGAGCGGGATCGTGTTTCGCACGTGGGGATATATGTCGGGAATAACGAATTTGCCC
>DAOWIM010000079.1 GCA_030640905.1 bacterium | reverse complement strand
TGAGGATCGATAACGCCCGGTCCGCTCCCCAAATGAAAGTCTGTTAGAATTGTTTTTCGAAGTCGGCGGGTTCCGTTGGTTTGTTCTCCCGCTTGATCCAATAGCTTGTAGCAGAGTGATCTATTTTTAGATCGAGGAATCGTTTGCCGGAGAGTCGTCCCAGCAGACTGATCGGTGTGATGATGAGATAGAATAGGATTGAGAGAATGATTCGGGTCATTACCCAGCCAAGAACTACCGCTACGGTCATCCAGATTTTCTGAAGTGGCCACAGAATTATCGGAGCGGCAAGCCCGACAGCTATGAACACTCCAGAGCCAATGAGAAAATGGGGATAGTAATCGCGACCCTTCCACAGAAGCAACAGGCCGAGAATGGCCAACGCGGTAGCTATCACGAAGGCGAAACTGCGTAACTCCCGCCGGCCACTCTTGATATTTCTAATCTCGTCAAACATAACGGTCCGGTCTTAGTCCAGTTCCTCTCTGGGTGATTGGTCAGGGTCTTCTGTGTATGGCGGTTGCTTGTCTTTCTCAAGCAAGTAGTTCCCAAGTGCGAGGTAGTCCATCTCGGTTCGCATGAAACACCGATACGCTTCCTCCGGTGTGCAGACAATTGGTTCGCCTCGTACGTTAAACGATGTATTAATAATTACCGGGCAGCCATGCTTTTCTTCGAATCTGGTTATCAGACGATGATAGCGCGGGTTGGTCTCCTTGCTGACGGTCTGCAGACGAGCCGAGCAATCGACATGCGTCACCGCCGGAATTGTGGATCGTTCCACCTTCAGTTTACCCAACCCGGAGAACTGCTGTTGTTCGGGCGGTACCTCTTTTCGGAATTCTTCCCTTACTTTGGCTACCAGCAACATGTATGGACTCGGTCGATCAATCTCAAAATAGGTGGAGGCCTCCTCTTCTATTACCGAGGGCGCAAATGGTCGGAAACTCTCCCGATACTTGATCTTGAGGTTCATCGTCTCCTGCATTTGTGGCGATCTGGCATCTCCAATAATCGAACGTGCTCCCAAAGCCCGCGGTCCAAATTCCATTCGACCCTGAAACCAGCCAATCACTTTTTCATCAGCAATCAGATCGGCGACCCGGTCGATCAATGTGTCGTCATCCAGTCGTTCGTGTGGAAGATCGCGCTCGGTTAGAAAATCGCTGAGATAACGATCATCAAACTCCGGGCCGAGGAATGAACCGGCCTGAGAATCGCCGGTACCGACCTGTCGATCATTTCCCAGGTACTGGTACCAGACAGCCAGGGCCGCTCCCAGGGCGCCACCGGCATCTCCGGCAGCCGGTTGAATCCATACTTGCTCGAACGGACTTTCCCGCAGTATTCTCCCGTTGCCCACACAATTGAGCGCTACCCCACCGGCCAGGCACAGGTTTGTCTGGCCGGTTTCCCGGTGGACATGTCTGGCCGAGCGCAACATGATCTCTTCGGTGACGTCCTGAACCGAGCGGGCCAGATCCATGTGACGCTGCGTCAATGGCGATTCTGGTTGGCGCGGCGGACCGCCGAAAATATCGTCAAACCTGCGGTTAGTCATTCTCAAACCGGAACCGTACCCGAAGTATTTCATGTTCATCCTGAAGGAACCATCGTCTTTTAGGTCAATGAGGTGCTCCAGTATGAGGTCCCGATACTTTGGTTCGCCATACGGAGCCAGCCCCATCACTTTGTACTCGCCCGAATTGACTCTGAATCCGGTATAATAGGTGAAGGCCGAGTAGAGTAGCCCCAATGAGTGGGGGAAATGCAGTTCGGCCATGATTCGAATATCGTTGCCCTGGCCGATTCCATAGCTGGTGGTGGTCCATTCGCCGACACCATCAAGTGTCAGAAAAGCGGCATCCTGAAAAGGGGAGGGGAAGAAGGCCGAGGCTGCGTGTGACTGATGATGTTCCAGGAAAATGATACGGCCATCAAACCTGAGTTCACGGCGAATACTCTCCCTGATCCAGAGCTTCTGTTTAAGCCAAAGTGGCATTGCCTTGATAAACGGTCTTATACCGATCGGTGCATAGGCCAAAAAAGTTTCGAGGATGCGCTCAAATTTCACAAACGGTTTGTCATAGAAGGCAACATAGTCCAGGTCGCCTCCCTCCAGATTGACCTGTTTCAGGCAGTAGGCAACAGCATTTTTCGGGAAAGAGAAATCGTGTTTGCGGCGGGTGAAGCGTTCCTCTTGGGCAGCCGCGACAATCCGGCCATCCTGCAGCAGGCAGGCTGCGCTGTCATGATAGAAAGCTGATATCCCAAGGATGTTCACCAGTGCTCCTCAAGTGTCAATCGGTTGATGGTCGGGATTGTAACAGATCAATGTCGCAACAACGACCGGTTCTTAATATATCGGATGAGATATCGGAGTGAATAGTTTTTTGAGAGCTTATCCTCAGAGTAGAAATTGCACCAGCCGGGAACTGGTGCCCATTTATCTAATTACCATAATTTTCCCCTGCTGGGCCGGATTATCGATATACCACAGATAGACGGCGGGGGCAACCATATTGCCCGACTCATTGCGTCCGTCCCAACTGACTTGGTCACTGGTGATGTTGTCCCATCGCCGGACCGTACCACCGGAAATTGAGATAATTGTGAGAATCGAGTTTGCCGGCAGGCCCGAGAATATGAGTTCTGGTGTTTCGGCCGGGCGGAACGGATTGGGATAGGTGAATACCGAGGCATCGGACTTGGAGGCTACCATGAATCGGAAAACTTCCGAACTTGGGCAATTGTTCATCCAGACCCGCCAGAAGCCGGTTTGCCCGATAGGGAGGTCGGTATTGACAGTCCAGACGGTAGTATCGGCGGACTGAGGAGTTACTACGCCGCCGCCGAGCAATTCAGTGAAGTCGTAGTCGGCGGCAACTTCAAAAAAATAGATACTACCGTCGAGGGTGGCAATATTCTCTATCACCAAGGAGGGCCGGTTGGTACCTATTGTCGCTTCATCGGCGGGGCTGATCAGACCGGGGACCGCACAGCCGGTAGCCAGACTGACAATCGGCATGAAAGCCCGACGAAAGGTGAAGGCGGTCGTATCGCTGCCGTCTTTGGCAATGGCTCGACATCGCCAGTAATAGACCTTGTTTGCGATAATGTTTTCAAAAGTAGCAGAAGCCAGCGAGTCAGCATCGGTGTCCATAGTGACTGACGCTGTGCTGAAACTTTCCAGCGTATCAAGCTGGAATTGATAGTCGGCTGTTTGACAGGTTTGATTGGTACGAGCGACGAGGGTCACACTTTCTCCAAGTTCATTGACTAGGAAAGTGTCGCAGTCGGGGGCGCGAATGCTGATTGGTGAAAAGAAAGTCGGAGCCGCCAGCTCGGACGGATTGTCCGCCTCATCGTATGCCCTGATGGCGAAATATTGTTCGATATTTATGTCCGGTACGGTGATTTTCATTGATTCTGCGGTGCCGGCAGATTGCGGGGCAGGCGCGTTGGTGACCGGTATGGCGGAATAGAAGTTCTCGGTGGTGATCGCTGAAGCTGACCGCCTGATATCATATCGTGTCGCTGTGCCACTGTTGCCATCGTCACCGGTGGCCGTCCAGGTAAGCAAGAGCGAATCAGTACCGAACAAACAGCCAACTTCAAGGTCGAGTATTGTTGCAGGGGGGATCGGGTCTGTCGTGCCCGCAGTGTTGGGAAGTATTAACGTGTCAGTTATGTAGTATCCTTCTGGTTCGGTTGATGCGTCAAATGTCAGCGTACTCCAACTTGTATCCGTTCCCTTCACTGCCCTGATACGGTAATCATTGTAGGTCGAATCTTCGCGGGTTGTTTTGAAATTTACCCACCACCATGATACCGTATCAACGGCAATCCCAGAACCATCGGTTGTTTTATCCATCACGGCATCACCGTTTACTGAAGAATCAGCATAAGCCTGTTTCGGCCATATATGGACAGTGGCACCAGCAACGGGCAAGTCATTATTCCCCTTGACAGCTATCTTAACCGTCCTCTGTGAAAACAGCGTCAACTCAGCTGGATCAGCACCACGATCTACAAACTCGCTCGTGTCAAACCCGATAAGAATCGGGTCAATGATTTTGTTATCTTCGCAATTGTGAGTGCTGGCCCCCACGCCGACAAGACCCTTGGCGAATGCCCCTGAGATATAGGGATAAGTGCTACTATCCAACTCAAAAGTATCTCTGTACGACACCCATTCGTTACATCCACCATTTATATCACCCATCTGTAACAACCTGACATTACTATAAAAATGGTTATTGAAACTCATGTTACCGTTACCAAAAGCTGCGATAGTATCTACGACTGCCTGCTCAATCAATAAGGCCCCTGTTCTCCAACTGCCAAAATTTTCAGCGTCCCCATCTAAAAAAGTATAAACCGAATTATTGTAAATCCAGTTATAGCGTCCTGTATCGTCAGAGCCACCCCCACCTAAGGCCGTAAAATATATGCCTTGAGCACCCTTATCGCCAATATGGCTCGTTCCCGCGTCATCGTCTGACAATACATGGATTTCATTGTCATGCACACGAAAATACCGGCAATCCCAACGCATCCTGATACCTCGTGCGGCAGACCCCTCTAATGTAGCCCCCTCGCTGGTCTCAATGTAATTGTTTGAAATCTCAATAGTGCTGTCCGCCGTACCCAGCGATGTAGAGAAATACATACCGCGACCACCATAATGATTGTTACCAGTAACGATGTAATTATTCTTCCACCATGAACCTGGTTTTAGGGAACCACCCATCGAATGAGCATTAGCCATGCT
>DAOWIM010000106.1 GCA_030640905.1 bacterium | reverse complement strand
GGGCTGAGGCCGATTTCGGCGGTGAGAACCTGTTCTGTTCGTTCCCGACCAAAGAGATTACCCTGATCATCAGCCGCCTCGGTCAAACCGTCGGTATAGAGGAAGAGTCGGTCGCCATGACCGAGTTTGCGCTTGCCGAGCTTGAATTGGAGTCCGGGGAACTGACCAACAATCGGTCCACCTTCGCCCAGCTCACAGATTGCTTTAGCTTCTTCATCCCAGAAGAGACCTGGCATGTGGCCGGCGTTACAGTAAGTTAGCTCGTATTTCTCAAGATCAAATTTACCAAACCAGAGGGTAATAAACATCTCCCTCTCTCTGATGATATCCTGGCTGAGGATATCATTGAGTCGTCCGGCCAGATCGTTCATCTTGATGTCGGGCCGATCGGCGAAAATTGTTGAGATTATTCCAGAGGCCGCTGACATCACCAATGCCGCCGGTACACCTTTATTGGAAACATCACCAAGAATTACGACAAAACGACTGTCATCAATCTGAATCGTGTCGTAGAAATCCCCGCTGACCTCACGAGCCGGAAAATAGACAGCCCCGATCTCAGCTCCTTTGATGTCACCGATATTCTTCGGAAGAATTGTTTCCTGAATCTGGCGGGCAATGGCGATTTCCTGATCCATCGCCTGCTTCAGCAGCTTATCCTTGACCAGGATAGAGTTGTCAATTGAGACGGCGACGAAATTGAGAAGCATCTCCAACACTTCGGAGCTTTCGCTGTCAAATCCATCGCCCGACGCCTTGTTAATTACAATCAAGATGCCGTAACAGGTTGACGATGTCCTGATCGGTGAGCAGATTATCGATTCAACGATAATACCATTTTCCTGTTTGATTCCGAGATCATTGAGGATCACAGTTTCCTGGTGACCAAAACAGTATGTGGGCAGGTCTTGATCGTCGCGATACATAAGGGTACGGACAAAACTTTCCTGTATTCCCCATGACGCCTTGACTTTCAAGACCCCTTTGTCCTCTAACATGATGAGACCGACCTCGCCGTTGACCAGGCGGATGGCCATCTCCATCACAACCGAGAGTACGGTATCGATTTCCTGGATTGAAGTAACAACCGCCCCCATCGTCGCCAAATCACGCAGATCGGCTTTCTTAGCCTCAAGGCGGGCTTCCAGGCTATCAATCTTGTTTATAGCATCGACTGCAGAAACCATTAGTCGATGTATCGACTGTTACTGGAATTAGTTGAGCCGCACGGAAAAAATCCCACTCTGTCCTGCGCAAGAGTCGGCGGCGGCGGACTATTTCTTGCGGAACTTTACCCGGAAAGGAACACCGCTGAAACCAAACTCTTTCCGAATCTGGTTGGTGAGGTAACTGATGTAGCTCTTTTCGATCAGTTTTGGATGGTTAGCAAAAAATATAAACGTGGGCGGGGCAATTTCTGATTGTGTTACATAGTTGATCTTGATATGACGGCCCTGCTTGGCCGGTGGATGTTTACGACCAATCGTTTTGGCCAGCCACTCGTTGAGCTGGGAGGTTGGGATGCGCTTGTGATTCTCGCCATGAACCTGCTGCACTAACGAAAGAACCTTGAAGGCTCGTTGCCCGGAGAGAGCCGAAATGTAGATCACCGGAAGGTGACCATACCGAGCCAGCAGTTCTTCGATCGCGCGACTATATTCATCCACCGTGCGGGTATCTTTCTCAACCAGGTCCCACTTGTTAACGGCCAGTACGGCGGGGCGTCGATTGGAAAACACGCGGTCAAGGATGCGCTGGTCCTGAACGGCGAGACCTCGTTCGGCATCAACCATCACGACAGCAACATCGCAGCCGGCAATAGCCCGGTCCGCTCTGAGGTTGGTATAGAACTCAACATTTTCTGTGACTTTGTACTTTCGACGCAGACCGGCGGTGTCAACCAGAATGTAGTCCTGATTGTCCACTGTTATGAGCGTATCAACTGCATCCCGAGTTGTACCGGCCAGCGGCGTGACGATAAGCCGATCCTCGCCCACCAGCCGATTGATAAGGGACGATTTACCAACATTGGGACGACCGACCGCAGCGACCCGAATGGCCTTGTCATCTCCCTGCTCGACATCACCAAGTTCAGGCAAGCCAGCGACCAGATTATCAAGGAAATCACCCATACCCCGGCCAGTTGTAGCCGATGCCGGCGAGGGATCACCCAGCCCCAGCTTAAGAAATGGAAATATTTCATTTTCCTGGATATCATTATCGACTTTATTGACCACCAGGAGTGTTTTGACCTTCGATTTATGCAGACGCCGGGCAATTCTCTGATCAACATCTACCAAGCCGGTATGGGCATCGACCAGCAGTAGAACGAGGTCGGCCTCATTAATGGCAAATTCGGCTTGGTCAAAAATCGCCTGTTCCATCATGTCATCGGTTTCGGGCACCATCCCGCCGGTATCAACCAGATAGAACGATCTTCCCGCCCAATCAGCAGCGGCGTAGTTACGGTCACGCGTCACTCCGGCCTGCTCATCGACAACAGCCAGTTGTTTGCGCAAGATACGGTTAAACAACGATGACTTCCCCACATTGGGACGTCCGACTATGGCAACAGTTGGTAGTCTCATGCAAACACCTCTCTGACGGTGTCGGTCAGATGGTAGCTGCCCATAACGACAGGCTTTTCAAGCGATGTCCGGAACTGCTCAAGGGACATCCCGTCCAGAAACAGATTGTCAGCGTTGAGACAATTGGGCGGCAGGACGACTGTATCGAACTTAGCCTGATACTTCCTTCCGGCGGCGAGCATATCTTCTCCGGTCAGCAGCCCCGACACGGTAACAGTCTCCCCCCAGAATTTATTGACAACCGCACGGAGTTCGACATCAAGACCGATGTGATCGGTCAGGTATGGCATGATGTGTCGCTGCAGGAATGGGAACGCCGAGTGACCGGTGAGCAGGACAACCCGCTTTTTTGATTCAACCCCCGCGAGTACCCGTCTGCGGCGATTGAAGGCTGTGACAAACTCCCGAACCATACCGACTCCGTTTTCAAATTGGTGCATCTCTTCGTAGGTATGGTAGCACGGAAAATCGAGACCGGCAAGAATGAAGAATTCATCGGCGGCCCAGAGAAATCGGGTCCCAAACCGTTTGAGAAACTGGCGCTGGTACTTCTCTATCAAATGAACGATCTCGGCGGCCTCTTCGGGTCGGTAGCTGCGAAGTTTCGGCAGGCGATCACGGTATCTTGTCAGCCCAACTGGAACAACAGCCAGCGATTCTATACCCGGCGCCAGTTCAGACAACTCGGAGATCGTTTCTTTCAGGTCGTCACCATCGTTGATACCGGGACAAAGAACGACCTGCGTATGAATAGCGATACCATTGCCGGTGAAACGTTTCAACAACGGCAGGATCGGCGGGATATCGGCCTTGCCGAGCATCCTCTGCCTGAGTTTTTCATTAGTAGTATGCACCGAGACATAGAGCGGTGAAAGGCGCTGCTTGATAATCCTCTTGATATCTTGCTCAGACAGATTGGTAAGAGTAACGAAATTACCATGAGTGAAAGAGAGCCGGTAATCTTCGTCTCTTATATAGAGGGACCGCCGCATCCCTTTTGGTTGTTGATGAACGAAACAGAAAATACACTTGTTACCGCAGGTGCGGACAGGGTCGTCATAGAAGGTCAAACCAAGATCGTTCAGATCGAAGTTGTCCAGGTTAATCCGAACCGGTTTGCCCTGCCGGTCGGTAAACAGCAGCCATAGTTTCTCAACAGCGGTTTTGAACCGGAAGTCGATACTGTCTTCGATATTTGACCCGTTGACTTTCGCAACAGACCAACCGGGTCGGACGCGGTCGGACAGCGGAGAGTCGGGGCTGATTTCGCTTACTTTGATCACTGGCGACCCAATAAAAAAAAGCGGGCGAGGAGGATCGAACTCCCGACGTCAAGCTTGGGAAGCTTGCATTCTACCGCTGAATTACGCCCGCTAGTCGTTTCTTCTGTCAATGTTCAATATATCCGGCCGGGGGTAGCCTGTCAAGCTGGCCGCAAACCGGCTACTCGTCGGTCTCTTCGCCTCCACCTATCTCGTTGTCACGGCTTTGAGCGCTGCGGGAGGCTACCGACGTGTCCGGAGATTCGGCAGCCGATTCTTCACTTTCGGCCTGTTCTCGCCTCTTGCCGGTATATCTCACCACTATAATAGAGATTTCGTACAGCAGGTAGATCGGTACTGCCAGCAGGACCTGCGTGAAAACATCGGGCGGCGTTATGACAGCTCCGGCGATCAAGATGCCCACGAGTGCATACCGGCGGCCTTTGGCGAGGAATTCGGCGGATATCACACCCATCTGGCCTAACAAGTAGCAAAGAACGGGTAGTTGGAAACCAAACCCGAAAGCAATCAAGAGCAGTCCGGCAAAACTGATATACGACCCGACCGTGATTATGGGGCTGAGAATGTCACCGGCAAATCCGATAAGAAAAGCCAGCGAAATCGGCAGAACAACCAAGTAGCAGAATCCTGCGCCGAGGAGAAAAAGGAAGGTTGAGACTGCCACCAGCGGAAGGATTGCCGTTTTTTCGTGGGCATGCAGGCCCGGCGATATGAACGACCAGAGTTGGTAGAAGATAATTGGCAGGGCACACATTATCCCGGCGATGAGCGATATTTTCAGGTAGGCGTAGAATGATCCGGTGACTTCGGTATAATGTAGCTTCACTTCGCCCAATGGTTCGACCAGAAAGCGCAGCAGCGGGTCAGCAAAATAGAAAGCGGCTCCGGCCATCACGATTACAGCCAATACCGATTTGAGCAGACGCCAGCGGAGTTCCTCCAAATGTCCGAGAAAACCCATAACGCCTTTTGGCACTTTCGGGGTTTGATCTTCCGGTGCAATCATGATATCTGAATCTGAGAAAAAATCGGGCTTAAGTCAAGCGTCGTTGCGGGCACAAGTGCCTTTCAGATAGAGCAGAAGTACGTCCTTAGGCCGTCACCCTGAGCGTAGCCGACAACCCTGTGCGTAGCCGACAACCTCTGGACATCTGCCGCACACTAAACTGATACAGGCTACCCTGAGCCAGGCTTGCCTGGCTACTCAAGGAGCTTTTTCATCTCTTCGAGGAATTCAGCTTTGTCTTTGAACTTGCGATAAACCGACGCAAACCGGACATAAGCGATCTCATCCAGATCGCGCAGTCGGCTCATCACCAACTCGCCGATCTCTTTGCTGGCAACTTCGGTACGGGTCGGGGAGGTAAGCTGCGAGGTCAATTCATCGACCATCGCTTCGATCTCTTTGATAGTCACCGGGCGTTTGTTGCAGGCCAGTTTGATACCATAGAGTAGTTTGTGGCGATCAAACGGTTCTCGCCGGTTATCCGATTTGATAACCGCTAACGTTCCCTGCTCGACATACTCGTAAGTCGTGAACCGACCCTTGCATTCAAGACATTCCCGACGACGGCGGATCGAACGTCCGTCCTGGGCCGGTCGTGAATCGACGACCTTATCTTCCTCATGTCCACAATGCGGGCACTTCATGGTCTGTCTTCTCCGTTACCGAGTTGATCTTCTACTTCTCGGATAGCCTTGGTGATGATATCTCTCCCATGGGCAAGGCCGTGCTGATCGAGGATGCTCAACGCCTGCTTCAGGTGTGACAGCGCCTCTTCAAGCCTGCCCTGCTGCATAAACAGGAGGCCCAGGTTGCCCAACTGATTCGCCTCGCCCTGCCGGTAACCGATCTCTTCATGTATTTGCAGCGCTTCTTTGAGATACTGCTCCGCCTGGTCCAAATCGCCCTTAGCCCTATAAACCAGGCCCAGGTTGCCTAACTGATTCGCCTTGCCCTGCCGGTAACCGATCTCTTTATCTATTTGCAGTGCCTCTTTGAGATACTTCTCCGCCTCGTCCAAATCCCCCCTATCCTTATAAACCAGGCCCAGGTTGCCTAACTGATTCGCCTTGCCCTGCCGGTAACCGATCTCTTTATGTATCTTCAACCCCTCTTCGAGATACTTCTCCGCAAGGTCCAAATCGCCCGTAGCTTGACAAACCAGACCCAGATTGCCTAACTGATTGGCCTCGCCCTGCCGGTTACCGATTTCTTTATCTATCTTCAACGCTTCTTTGTGAGACTTCTCCGCAAGGCCCAAATCGCCCATAGCCTGATAAACCAGACCCAGGTTGCCGAGCGCACCGGCATACGTCTTTCTATCCTCTGCCTTGTTCGCAACTTGCCTGGCTACTTCGTAGTAGTGCTGCGCCTGAACGATATTGCTGACTGAATACTCGACATTGCCCATTTTCATCAGATGAGTCGCTGAAACTTTGGTGATGTCCTTGTCAACAATCCTCTTTCCCACCTCAAAGCCCTCAGGTTTATCGGGAGGATTGTAGGGATCGAGCTGTGTGGGAACCGTAGCGAGCACTTCCTGCAGTTGCTCATCAACCGCCTGTTTGACGATATGGTACCGTTTGGGTTTTACCGGCGGGTTGCGTAAATCAAGCTGCTCGTTGATGCCGGCAAGCTTGTCCTCCACGAACTTCTTGAATTCGTCGTGATCGCCCCGCAATCGCCTGAGTTCTTCCTGATCTTTCCGATCCCGATAGACCTTCCATGCAAATTCAATTGCCCACCTAGCGCCGGCTCCCACCGCGACCACCAAGACAACAATAATCGCCCACCACGCAACATCTAATCCCAAGAACTCAACCCCTAACAACGCCTGCATCTCCATAGTCCCCCCATCTCCTTTACCCCTTGCCGGTTTCGTCGATGACGTAGTTGATGTAGTCGGGGAGGCCTTCAGAGAGCGGAAAAGCGATCACTTCCGGAACAGGGTACGGGTGATTGTCCCGCACGAAGGTAATCAGTTTCTCAATCTTCTGCTGCGTAGTCTTGGCAATCAGCAGCGATTCCTCGTCGCGTTCGATCTTGCCTTCCCACCAGTAAAACGATTCGATTTTCGGCAGGATATTAACACACGCGGCCAATCGTTCCTCGACAATCCGGCGTGCCATCTTCGAGGCCTCGTCACGCGGGACCGAGATGTAAACAACGCGAACATTTTCCATTATTTGGATACCTCCCGTTTGAGTTTCTTTTCAATCGATTCGATTTTGCCGGTGATACGCCGTCTGGTGCCTTTGCGATCATCGACCGTAATACTAATATAAATGCGACCGTGTCCTTTCCGACGCAACATCAAACGAGCTTTGTTGATCACTTTCATCACCGGTTCCCACTCGCCTTCGATGATCGTACACATCGGAGTCAGCTTGTATGGTAGCCCCGATTTGTCGATAATGTCGATCACTTTGGCAACATCGGTCGAAACCGATTCTCCGTGCCTGCCGGTTGGAAACATGATGAGTTGGAAAAGCATCATCACACACTCTTTTCTCGTCCGGGATAAAGCGGGAATTTGGCGCAGAGGTCAGACACTTCAATAGCGATAGCAGCAAGGGCATCATCGTTGCGACGGTTCTTGATACCGCGATCAATGAAATCTGCGATCTGTTTCATTTCATCGACACCCATCCCCCGCGTAGTTATCGCCGGAGTACCGAGGCGAATGCCCGAGGTAACAAACGGTTTTTCCGGATCGAACGGCACGGTGTTCTTATTTGCTGTTATCCCTGCCTTATCCAACGCCTTCTCGACCTTCTTGCCGGTAACTTTGGGAACATCGACAAACGAAAGCAGGAGCAGGTGCGTGTCGGTCCCGCCAGAGACGACCCGGTGACCTTTGGCAGCCAGTTCACTGGCCAGAACAGCAGCGTTGTCGATCACCCGTTTCTGGTATACCTTGAACTCGTCCGTCATCGCCTCCTTGAAAGCCACCGCCTTAGCTGCGATAATATGCATCAACGGTCCACCCTGAATACCGGGCATAACCATACGATCGAGATCGGCCGCATATTTTTCTTTGCACATTATCATTCCACCGCGCGGTCCGCGTAGAGTCTTGTGCGTGGTGGTGGTAACAAAATCGGCGTACGGT
>DAOWIM010000060.1 GCA_030640905.1 bacterium | reverse complement strand
GCCAGCTTGCCAATCGACTCGGCTGATTCACGGACAACGCTTGCGATACGTTGCATACCCTGGATTGTCTCGTTGACGATCTCTCCACCCTTACCGGCCGTATCGGAAGCGCCACGAGCGCCTTCGGTAGCTTCACCGGCATTTCTGGACGACTCAACGATAGTCGCTGTCATCTCTTCAACGGCTGTAGAGACCTGGGTTACCTGGTCGGTCTGATCTCTGGCACCGCGAGACATCTGCTCGGATGACGAAGCAACTTCGTTGGCCGCTGAGACGAGCTGAGTGGAGTTATCACCAAGCTGCCGGACTATGCCGGTCAGGTTTGTGATCATTGTCTGGAACGCTTTACCGAGGACGTCCTTCTCAGACTTCGGATCCACCGCGACCGTGAGGTCGTTGGCGGCGATAGATTCAGCCACACCGGCCAGTTCCTTCATATAGTCGATCAATTGTTTGAATGATTGAGCCAGCATACCAATCTCATCTTTCGTATTGATATCAATAGTGTGCTGGATATTACCGGTCGAGATTTCCTGAGCTATGTTGGCCATGCTGGAGACAGGTTTTGAGATACTACGCGCAATCACGAAGGCGACAAAGACGCCTATTAAAATTGCACCAATAACAAAGCTAACTGCCATAGTGACCGCCGAGGCCTGAGCACTCTCCATTTTGCCTTTCTGCCCCTGACGGAGCTCATCCGCCATGTTGACTATATCTGTACCGAGTGAAGCAAGTAAGGAATTGTTATCACCGGCTTCCACTTTTAGCCCCACCATCTTCTTGAACTCATCTTTGTATGTAACTGCAGCATCGGAAATACCCTGGATCTGAGTCCTGTTGGCTTCCACCTTCATCTTGGCCTTGCTCAGGGCGCATTGATCCACTATGTGTTGAACGCTTGCATAAAGTTTCTCAGCATGCGCTTGATCCTCTGTACGACGGTAATCACGATACGCAACACGGCAATCGAGGAAGTATTTAACCAGGCGGTTTGCATCATCAGCTTTACCAACCCGCTCGTTAAGCTTCTCGTGCTCTACCTTGGCGAGAAACTCCGCTTCCATTTGGGTTTTCTGGCTTGCTCTAAAGTCAACAGCCAGCCTATCGACATCAGCGGCTGCACCATCCATCAACTCAATGGCTGCAAGAATATCTTTCTGGATACGAATCGTCTCTTCCCAACCCTTAAGATATTCGAGCGCTTTTACCTCGGCCTTTTCAATCAATGCAATATCATTTGGATCCATAAAGCGTGCCTTGGTAGTATCCATCTGCACGCACATTTGATCAATGATAGTCTCGATTTGGTCGTAGTTATCAAGGTTCTTGGTAGCATCGAAATTGTTCCGAAGAATACCCGTATCCTTAGACCACTTTACGAGCCGGTTGGCATCATCAGCGTTTGCCACTTTCTGACTCACCGTGTCAAGACCATTCCAGCCAACGTAGCCAATGGTCATAGCCAGGATCAGCACGACTCCGAAGCCGATGTACAGTTTCTTGCCAATTTTGAGGTTCTTGAACATTCTCTTACCTCCCTTTCACATATTGAATTGTATGTTTTTAGTTTTTTCTCTCCACATTGGTTTCGGCCAAAGCACAGACCTGATTGATGCGATAAAAACACGTACGGATGAAGTATCCCTCATACGCGGTCTCGCCGCCTCAGAACTTTGGGGTCTTGCGCTGCGCTCCCGGCCTTGATTAGATTGTCTTGAGATAGGTGGACAGACTGATCTTCTTGCTGGCGATACCGAGTTTTCGCCTGATATTCTGTCGTTGTTTGAGTACTGTCCGGAACGATGTATTCAGAATCGCTGCAATTTCTTTCGAGGCCAGCCCATCCTTGATCATGTTACATACCTGGATTTCTCGTGGAGTGAGACTCAAGTAGGCCGCAGGGAAATTGTTGGAAAATTGGGTCACAATGTCGGTCAAATTACGCCAAATCAGATCAATGTGCTTTTCGTAGGTTGGTCCAATCTGACTCGCGAGGTCTGCAAGAATCGGCAAAACGGTCCTGGTGGTTGTTGACTGCCATTTGGCCACCATCTGTTGCTTTTCTTCCTCTATCTGTTTGAGAACACCGCTGAGCACAATGTTCTTCTCTTCCAGAACTACGCGTTCATTCTCCAACTCCTGGTTGGTCGCTTGGAGCAACTGCTCGATCTGCCTGAACTGCGTAACATCTTGAAAATCCTCGATGACACCAATCACCTCGTCGTCAACCCCGAACAGGGGCATAGCTGTGATCCGGCAGAAGGCCTGTGTTCCCGCGGCAGTCGTTTTCTCGACTTCTCTCATCACTCTTTGCTCCCCTCCCAGAATCATTTTTAAAGGGCAATTGTTGGTCCGACAATTCGCGGTACAAAAAGTATCGTAACATTTTCGGCCAGCGAATTCGTTACTCTCGACCCCAGCCATTTGGGCAAACGCACAATTGACACGGATTACGTTATAATCGCGATCAATGATCCGCATACCGTTGGCGACGGTTTCAAATATGCTATCCAGGTGACGGTAGGCAAGGCGCAGCCGTTCCTGTGTGGGGACACCGCCGGTAAGTGAGGAAAGACCGGTATCCCGTCGGTTGACCGAGACTGGCCTTTGCTTCCCCTCCCGCCGGGATTTCCCGGACCGAACTGTCAGTTTTGTAGATCCCATAGCTTAAGCGCCGCGATCCCATACACCACGGCCCATCAATAGCTGTTTCGGCAAAACTGTCCAAAAACTGAACAGATGGGTTAGCCCGGATTGGTCTGGAACTAACCGACTATCAGCCGGAAACCTTTACCGTGGACACCTTTGATTTCAATTGTGGGATCGTCTTTGAGATACTTGCGCAGCCGGGAGACAAAAACATCCATGCTCCGACCAGTGAAATAACTATCATCTTCCCATATCCGCTTCAGCGCTTCCTCCCGGGTCACTATCTGATTCTTGTGCAGGCATAGCAGGCGAAGCAGGTCTGATTCTTTGTCAGTTAGTTTCTGCCGACTGTCCCCGTGTATCAGGACCTGGCGGTTGCAGTCGAACCGATACGCCCCAATCTCAAATTCGGTCGGAGCTTCAGCCCCCGCACCGCTGCGCCGCATCACCGCCTCGATTCGCAACATCAGCTCCTCAATGCTGAACGGCTTGGTGATGTAATCGTCGCACCCGATGCGGAACCCTTCGATCTTGTCCTCTTTCATCGAACGCGCGGTCAGGAAAATCAGGGGGATTTTCTTGTCGGTCTGACGAATTTCCCGGGCAAACGTGAAACCATCCTTCCTGGGCATCATGATATCGACCAGACAAAGATCGTATTGATTCTTCCGATAGGCGACCAGCCCAAACTCACCGTCGGCACAGAGAGTCACCTCCATCCCCTGCATCTGTAGATGGTCACACAGAACCTGCCCGAGACTGGGGTCATCTTCCAACAGAAGTACTCTGTAGCCACTCATCGCAAAACCCTACGCCGTTACCATCGTTCCGGGGAACTTCAATTCGACACGCGTGCCCTCGCCGGGTTTACTCTCCAACGACACCAACCCTCCATGAGCTTCGGTCATCAGTTTCACATAGCTGAGTCCAAGGCCAAAACCTTTGACATCGTGCAGATTTCCTCGTGGCACGCGGAAGTATTTATCGAACACCATTTTCTGATCCTCGGGTTCGATTCCTATCCCGTTATCGGAAATGGAGATTATAAGATAGCCGTCGGCGTTGAAAGTCGCCACCCGAATATACGGCTTCTCCGGCGAGTACTTGTTGGCATTGTCCAGAAGGTTCTGAATCATGCCACCGAAATGAATCGGGTCAGCCATCATCGTAGATCGCTCCGCGCCAAGCACACTTTCAATTTTCCCCTGCCGGCTTTCAACATGCAGCGTCATCGCCCTGGCGGCATCGCGTATCAACCGATGAATATCCACCGGCTCTTTTTTTAGTTCGTAGTCGCCCTCCTCGATAACCGCCATCTGCAGAATCTTGTCGGTCTGGCTTCGCATCCGCTGGCTTTCGTTGAGAATCATTCGGTTAAAATGATCGACCTTGTTACGATCACCGATAACATCGTCGCGGCTTATCGCCTCACTGGCGAGCTGAACGGTCGATATCGGCGTCTTGAACTCGTGCGTCATGTTATTAATAAAGTCAACCATCAGTCGGGAAAACCGGCGTTGTGACAAAATTGTGCGGATGGTATAGAAAAAACACCCCACAATAATGAGCATCAAAACAACCGTGGGCGCTACCAGCGGCAGCATCTGTCCAAAGAGATAGACCGAATGATCCGGGAAGTACAGGATGAGATCGGTTGGTTCGGAGAAGACATCGTGTGGAAAAAGGGGTACTCGAAACCGTGACTGCTTAAGCGGCTCAGAATATTCTGCCGGTGTCGCAAACAAAAGCGAATCGGTGTCGGTGGTCATGACTCCGTATGCATGCTCAAGCTCAATTCCATTCTGCTGCAAACTGAAAGTCACAATGGAGTCAAGTTCCTGCCGGTCGAGCCGCTCCCCAATCGGCTTTAGCTCGGTTTGTCCCAATCGAGATAGAACGGCATGGACCAGCATCTGACGTTCGTCCCGATCTCCCGATTCGGTCAGGCGTCCATCCGGCAAACCATCGTCGGTCTGAACAACCACTGCCATACTGTCGGTGACATACTTCCAGATGAAGCGGCCGTCACCGTAGACGCTGTCCTGAAGAGGAACGGTGTAGCAACCGGGAGCGGTCATGGTGTCGATGATCACCGCGCTGATACCTCTGATAGGGTCCGATACATGCAGGCGCACATGCTGAGCGGAGGGAACCTGGTAATGAACGCTGTCGTTCTCCACCCAGAAATCAGTTCGCAGAGAATCGCCATGTCTGCTGACTACATGCTTAATCATGATCACACTGTCAGCTATAGAATCATCGCAGTCGATTGTTACCATCGAGGCATAGCCATGGTCCACGGAAAGACTATCGCTGCTTAACGCAATTGAGATCATCTCGGTGGTAGCCAGCTTATGAGTGGCAGCATTAAGGGCGGCGGTTACGTTACGTTCAAAAGCCTGTTCCTTGGATTCAAACGCACTTATCAACAGGAACGACTGGACAATTACCAAACCGGAGAGAGCCACCGCAATCAGGATAACTATCACGCCAACTGTTTTCTTTGAGAGCGTCATACTCCGAATATACGCATTTACCATTTAAACTAAACAAGCATTAACATTCCTTAACATTTGCTAACACTGATTAACGACACCTTTTACCTGCATCTGAGTATTATGACCTGTAAAGAAGAACATAAACAAAACCATTACAGGAGGAAAACCAGGTGAAACTCAGAAACGCAGTCATCATTCTGACCCTCGCGGCCATCTGTACGGTGGTCCTGGCCGGACTTGTCTCGGCCCAACAAATGAAAACCATGACGTTCAACGCTGACGACATGTACCTCATCCCCGGACTGGGAGCCGGAATCACGCTTGAAGAAGACAACCTCAAAGTTATGTTTCTGATGCCTTCGGAACAACGGCCAAAGGAATTCCAGAAGGTTGATCTTCAGGAAGGTGACAAGATTATCATGCTCAACGGCAAACGCGTCCGCACGATTATCGAACTACGCGAGCAGATGGAATCAATCAAGGTAGGTGACCCCGTTGAGTTCGGTATCAAGCGCGACAACGCGATGATGATCGTTGCTTTCGACCGACTCGATGAAGAACAACAGGGTGGCGGAAAGATAATGATGGTCACCAACACGATTGGCTCGGACGATGAGGGTCACGGCAAGGATCACTCCACCCCCGGTACCATTACGACTATGGGCACCAATGCGTTCCCGTTGATGGAAGCCGGCGTTATTTTGGGCGATGGGGAATCCGGCGCTAACGTGATTGCCGAAGTCGGTGGCATGGAATCGGAAATGACCGGCGACCCGCTTACCCAAAGCGACTTGATCGTAACTCTTCAGGGAAACAAGATTGCCTCCCTCGATGATTTCACCGCAGCTTATAAAACGATTGAGACCGGCGCTACGATCAAGATAGACTACATGCGCGATGGTAAGAAACATACCGTTAGTTTTGTTAAACCGAAGATGCAACAAATGATCCAGATGAATCCAGAATCGGCTAACCCCGAATGAGATTATCTCGACTCACATTCACGATTGGCCTGATTCTTCTTTCGATCCTGACCGGCTCAGTCGATGCGCAGACGTCCAATGCATTCAATCAGCGTGACGACACGTACCGCCTGCTCGGTCTGAAGAGGTCGATAGAAGCGTACGAAACGGCCCGCGCTGACTATGAACGGCAGCAGCAACTATTCGACAGTGACCTGATTACGCGACTGCAACTGGACCAGGCGCGGACAAGGTATATCGACGCTGAAGTCAACTACCAGCAGTCGTTGTTGGCCGTCCTCTTCGAGAAGCAGTACATCACCGTCGAGAATGCCGTGAAGTATCAGGCGTCAGATGGCCGCAAACATGTCCGCTTGACTATAGCCAACACTTCCGGCGGCTCTGCGGAGTTGAGGAAACTGGTCAATATCGACGACAAGCTGTTTCGAGCGCTCCAACCCGATGTAATCAACAACATCTATGTCTCGATTCTCAACGACGATCAGTCCATTGTGAGTCAGCCGTACGAATCGAAAATCGGCCGCTTGAAATACGGCGAACCGGCCGAGTTGGATTTTGTGTTACTGCAGGACCTCGATGCTGTGACCATCTCTATCATCTACGCCAACGGTAACCAACGCGCTATGAAAATATTCCTGCAGAAAGACGCTAGCGTCAATCGCGTGCTGGTGCAGTCGGAACAATTTTCGCAAGAGGTCGAACTGGGCAAGACGGCTTCTTTTGATCTGACCCTGGAACTATTCTCCGGCGTGAGCAACACTTTCAGCCTTGAAGTGGTCAACCTGCCGGCTCAAATTGGCCGCTATTTCAAGGGGCAAGGTGGCTCGGTACGACTGAGCCAGGTGAAATTCACCGAGAGCGCCCGCACCAAACGAGCCTCGCTTGAAATCAGCCTGCCCGACCGTCCCTCAGGCGAAGTCTCAATTGACCGGGCCATCCCGTTCTATGTGCTGATCATTCCTCGTAAACAAGCCGGTAGTATCAGCGACCTGCACACCCGCGCCTGGACCGAGAGTGAACTCGACGCTCTTGAGATTGGTTACGTTCGGCTTGAGTTGGTACCACAGGGCAAAGGTGAGTTGGTGGTGCGGTTGCCACAACTGTACCACGCCATTGATGCCGACGAAGCTGCGTCGATGACACTGGAGGTGCTCAACGAAGGAAGCCACCGCGTTGACAATATCGAAGTCCGCGTCGATCTCCCGCTCAACTGGACAAAGCTGATTGATCCGCAGAACGTCCCATCGGTTGAAATCGGTCGCGACGCCCGGATCAATCTCGCGTTTACGCCACCGGATGATATCGCCCCCGGTAAGTACGAAATCCGTGTCCGCACCAGTGGTATTTCCGACGGACAGCCGATCTCTGCCGAGGACAAAACGGTAACAGTGGAGATTCGTACCGAGACAAACCTGTTTAGTACGATACTGATTGTTGTTCTGCTCCTTGGCCTGGTCGGCGGCATTGTCATCTACGGCGTCCGCCTGTCACGTCACTAAGGGAAGCGAGACACTACTATGGAGAACCGACCAATGATAAATACCGAAAGCAATAACGGGCAACCCCGTCTTCAAGCTGTCGATCTTTCCAAACGATACGAGGACGGTGTCCTGGCTCTCGATAGCATTAATTTTTCCGTCTATCCCGGGCAGGTATTTGCCATGCTCGGCGGTAACGGCGCCGGAAAAACAACAGCGATCAACCTGTTCTTGAATCTCATCGAACCGACATCCGGAGAGGCGCTCATCCAGGGTATCTCGTCGCACCGAGAACCGTTGAAAGCGAAAGCGAATGTTGCCTTCGTCTCCGAGAACGTGATGCTCTACCCCAATTTCACGGCCATGCAGAATCTTGAGTTCTTCGTGCGCCTCGGCGGCAAAACAGAGTGCGGTACCGATGAACTCAGAGCGGTGCTACGTCGGGTCGGACTCCCCGATGAAGTCCACCACAAGAGGCTGAAAGGTTACTCCAAGGGGATGCGTCAGAAGTGCGGAATTGCTATCGCTATCCTCAAAGACGCACCGGCCATCTTGCTGGACGAACCAACGTCCGGCCTCGACCCCAAAGCCGGATTCGATTTTATCCGACTGCTGGAGTCGCTGCGCGACGAGGGCAAAGCAATCCTGATGTCGACCCACGATATTTTCCGCGCTCGTGAAGTTGCCGATGTGGTCGCAATCATGAACAACGGTCGCATCATCATGCAGGAAAATGCCTCTGCGCTCGCCGGAAAAGACCTCGAACAAGTATATATGCAGTACATGGCCGGTCACGACCTTGAGGTCGCGGTCTAAGGGAGGGTACGCATGCTACGCACAATAATAGACAAAGAAATCCGCGACCTTCTCCGCTCTACCAAGTTCGTCTATACTTTTGCCGTCTGCGCGGTATTGATCCTCCTGTCGTTCTACATAGGAGCAAGCAATTATCAAACAAGCGTAACGCATCACGAAGCGGCCAGGGCTGAGAACCTTCGTCAACTGGAAGGCCTGACCGACTGGTTGAATGTGGAACAACACCGGATATTTCTCCCGCCGCAACCACTGGCTGCGTTGGTAACCAGAATCTCCAATGATATCGGCAGGACAACCGAAGTGGAAGCCCGCGGAGAACTAACCGCCCATGATAGTCGTTTCAACGAAGAACCGATCTTCGCCGTCTTCCGGTTCCTTGATCTGCGTTTTATCTTCCAGATAGTGCTGTCACTGCTGGCCATCCTGCTTGGCTACGATGCTATCAGTGGCGAGAAAGAACGCGGCACCCTCCGCCTGGCTCTGGCTAACGCTGTACCGAGGTGGAAGTATATCCTTGGCAAACTGATCGGCTTGTTCAGCACCCTGTCTGTATCTCTGTTGGTGGCTCTGGCGATTGGCTGCTTGATGCTGCCGATGATGGGTGTACCGATGGGTGGTGGCGACTGGATTCGGCTGGTCCTGATCATCGTTGCTGGCTTGCTCTATTTTGGCGCTTTCCTCAGCCTCTCAGTCTTCGTCTCGACTATGACCCAGCGAACGTCCAGTTCGTTTTTGGTTCTCCTGGTTTTCTGGATTGTCAGCGTCCTGATTATCCCCCGCTCGGCAGTTCTGCTGGCCGGACGTGCGGTCGATGTTCCGTCGGTCGATGAACTGGCCTCCAAGAAAGCAAGTTTCGGTACCGACCTGTGGTCAGATTTCCGTTCCGCACTGGCAGATTTCAGCGTCCCCGGCGAGAAGGACCCCGAGAAGCTAATGACCGCGTTGAACAATTATATGGACTCGTTGACCACTGTCCGCGACAACCAGATGGATGCCTTCGCTCTGCGTCTTAACGAAGATCGCTACAACCGACAAGTGCAGCAACAGGCGCTGGCGTTCAATCTGGCCCGTATTTCGCCGGCTGCGTCTTTCTCTCTGGCTGCCGCGGAACTGGCCGGGACATCGCTCTCACTAAAAGACCGGTATCGACAGGCTGCCGCAGAATACCAGAAGACATATGCTTCATTCATGAAAGAAAAGACTGGAATGAATGTTGGCGGTCGCATGATCATAATGAAAATCGGCGACGATGAAAAGAACGAACCGATCGACCCTACCGAATTGCCCGCTTTTGTTTACAATCAACCGCAACTGGCCGGTTCAATCGGCAACGTCACCACCGACACGGGACTGCTCGTATTTTTCAACCTGATATTTTTCGCGGCTGCTATGGTGGCCTTCAATCGATACGATGCGCGTTGATAGCGCAGGGAGTTTGCTATGCTTGGAACCTTGATACAAAAAGAGCTCAGAGCAATCATCCTGAGTCCCAAATTTACCGCCACCTTTGCCGTTTGTTCGGTCCTCCTGCTGCTGAGCGTCTTTATCGGTATTCGTGAATACAAACAAACGGTCGCTCAGCATGAAACAGCCGTCCACCTTGCCGACCAACGCATTCAGGAGATATCGTCGTGGCACGGCATGCGTGATAAGACCTACCGTAAACCTGACCCGCTACAGATCCTTGTCTCCGGTCTCACCTATGACATCGGACGCTGGTCTTCGATTGACTCCCGAAGCACCGTTAAGCTCACCAACAGCGCCTTTTCCGACGACCCGATCTTCGCCGTCTTCCGGTTTGTTGACTTTGCATTCATCGTCCAGATAGTCTTTTCACTCTTTGCCATACTCTTCACCTTCGACGCTGTCAACGGTGAACGAGAGAACGGCACGTTGCGTCTTGTCTTTTCCAACGCCGTACCAAGGGCAAAGTACATTATCGGAAAGTGCATTGGCTCGTGGCTGGGGCTGGTGGTTCCAATCTGCATTCCAATTGTGCTCAGCCTGTTGATGATAAACCTGTTTGCAGTCCCGATGACAACCGGTGACTGGGGACGGGTTGCCCTGCTGGTAGCACTATCTCTACTCTATGTCACATTGTTTGTTGTCATGGGTGTGTTTGTTTCCTCGCTCACCAAACGCTCGAGTGTTTCGTTCCTGCTGTCGCTAGTCGTGTGGGTGTTGCTCGTTCTGGTTATCCCCCGCGGCGGTGTGTTGGCTGCCGGCCAATTGGCCTCGGTGCCGCGACTGGCTGAGATCGAAGGATTACGCGACGGTCACGCCAAGAATCTATGGAGCCAGTATCACAAGGAAATGGAGGAACGCTTCCTCGCCAGATATGACGCCGGAGAGGAACGAGATGATGATGACATGTGGGCCGAGATGAAGTTTGAGGACTCGGCACGAAAGGACGTTCAGATTCAGATCGAAGCCTACGAAGCCCGCCTGATGGAAGACTGGGATCGGCGCAAGGCAACGCAACAGCGTCTTGCTCTGACCCTGTCGCGCTTCTCACCGGCCGCAGCCTACCAGTTGGCCGCCCAGACGCTGGCCGGAACCGACCTCTCGCTCAAGTCACGCAACGAAGAAGCGATGCGAACATATCGTAAGGAATTCAACCAGTATGTGGATAAGAGTCAGGCGGAGGGTGGTAATGTCGGCGGAATCCAGATATCGATCGGAGGTGAAGAGGGCATGAAGATAACATCGTCACGGGATAACGCCGGGCTGGATATTGATGATCGACCGCGCTACACGCCGCCTCAGCAGCAACTGGCCGCGGTGATCCAACCGGCTGTCACAGATTTTGGATTGCTTGCATTCGGTACGATCCTGCTGTTTGCGGGCGCCTTTGTATCTTTCCTCCGCTACGATCTGCGGTAGCGACAGGCCGGAGGGGCTGTTGTTTCGGCAGCAGCCCTCCGGTATTGAAACTTCCCATTAACACGACAATCAGTTATACTTCGATACTCGGTCACAGAATGCGATCGAGATAATGCGGGAGAGATATCCGTGGCGCACCATAAGCAGTTTCCAAGAAATATCGCCGTCCTTGATCAGGTTTTCGAATTCGTAAATCGTTACCTCTCAGATCAGGGAATTTCAGGCGAAGCTGCCTATTCGGTCGATCTTGCCGTCGAAGAGATCTTCACCAATCTGGTCAAGTACAACCGCGGCGGCAACGATATTGATATCGAACTGGAATGCGAAAACGCTGTCCTGACCGTCAAGCTGCGCGATCATGATGTTGACCGGTTTGACATTACCGAAGTCGCTGCGGTCGACACCACTCTTCCACTCAGTGAACGAAAACCGGGCGGGCTGGGGCTCCATATGGTCCGGCAGGCGATGGACGAAATCGAATACAGCTACATTGATCGAACAAGCACGATTACAATGAGAAAGCACTTGGAGAAATAGTCATGTTTGAAGCGAGAACCGGCGAGAATAACACCACTTATCTTTCGGGGAGATTGGATGCTTCTCAGGTGCCCGCAGCCGCAGCCGTTCTGGAGAAAATCACGACCTCGGCAGTGATCGATTTTGCCGATCTTGAGTACATCTCCAGCGCCGGTATTGGCGAACTGCTGGCCGTTCTGAAGCGACTCAGCGATTTGGGGCTGAGTCTCAAACTGGTCAATCTCAGCAAACACATTCGGGATGTCTTTGGCTATGCCGGCTTGGACAAGGTCTTTGTTATTGAATAACAACAACATAACACTCACCTGAGTAGCCTCACAAATCGCTTGATCTGCTTTGTGACATCGGCTATCATGCGATGTTCCGAAAAGCGAACTCATATCCAACCGGACCATAACCGCCTCCACTATTGCCAGCCTTGCTGACGCTGCGGTCATGAACCCGGCTCTTTCGCGGTTCGGGCATATTTGCACAGAACTTCAATAGTTCAATACTGTTTCGGGAGGAGTTCATTAGCGGCCGCACGAAATGCGGCGCAGGCTCAATTCTTACCAACTTCTACACCTATGACTTGTATTTATGGCTGAACAGAGCGAGTTGAAGCTGATCCGGGATTGCCTGGATGGAAAAACCGAGGCCTACGGTCGCCTTATTGATCGGTACCAGAAACCGATTTTCAACGCCGTAAAGAAGATCGTTGGCGACTACGACGAAGCCTCGGACGTGACTCAGACAGTCTTTGTAAAAGCATATCAGAAGCTTTCCAGTTTCGACTCCCAGTACAAGTTCTTTAGCTGGATTTATCGCATGGCGGTCAATGAATCGCTGAACTGGCTGAAACAGAGGAAGAAACAGGAAGGACTGAGACCGATGAGTGCAAGCGTCGCCACAACCCCGGAACAGATGATTCTTGATAGGGAGAGAAGTGGCCAAATTGATGCCGCCCTGATAGACCTGCCACTGGATCATCGGCTGGCTATCGTCTTTCGGCATTTTGCGGACTTGTCGTATCAGGAGATGAGCTTTGTCCTCGGTATACCGGAAAAAACGGTGAAGTCTCGACTGTTCTCTGCCAGACGGCTGCTCTGCGATATTCTGAAAAAGAGAGGGGTGACCCCCAATGATTGAGCAGAAGTGGATTGAGATTATCAACCGGAGCTTTGATGGCGACCTCTCCCCCGATGAGGAACAGTCGCTCAATGAGTTTCTGACCGGAAACCCCGAAGCAAACGAATATCGGCAGGAACTGGAACAAATGGCCCGCACTCTCGGGAAGGCTCCGGAATTTGATCCCCCGTCGGATATGAAAAGCCGGATAATCAGAGAGATCGGCCACACGGCCAAAGTGCCGGCACGCAAATCATCCCGTGGCGTTATAGAATCGATCAAGGATTTGGTCGCGCCACGAATCGTCTATCCGTTCGCCGTCGGTCTGGCCGCCGGGGTGGCAGTTTTTGCACTGTGGGTAAACCAACCTGGCGGGGGGATGCCAACCGACGGGAGCGGGATGTCGGGAGCGATAGGCCTCGCCGACTCTGCTCCAATCGCCACCGTAGTCGCACGGCACGAAATTGATCTGCCCGGTGTCCAGGGCTTTGCCGAAACACAGCGACACGGCAGCACGATCAGGCTCATTATTGAAGGCACCGCGGAGAATACCTCGGTACTGGAGCTGGCTTTCGACCATGCTGACCTGGCAACGCGCGGGTACACGCAGACCAGATCGGGCGAACCATTTGTTGCATCGGCTGGCCGCATTAGCGCGATTCTTAATGGTTCCGACCGATTCGAGTTCTTCTTTGAGGATATCACCGCCCGGGACTCAGAGATCGTGATTCAGGTGCAGACCGGAGAGTCGCACCACCAGATACGGATCAACACGGGAGAAGTAACCGAGTAGTCTTAGTCGCACAGTTAAGTGTAGATAAGAACGAAACTTGACCAACTATTGCCCCGGTATAAGGTAATTGGGGAGACAACAATAGCAGCCAACGGTGAAAACAGAACTGAGAACCATTTAGAATTAGGAGGATGTCATGACTACCCATTCCAAGAGCGGTTTTGGAGGCGGGAAGATCGCGGCCATAATGGGCGTGATCCTCGTGGTTGTAGTCGTCATCGCGTTTATCGGCTTTGACGGCATGGCCCCCGACGAGAGCGATGCGACCGGAGCAATCGGCGCAGCCAAGAAGTACCAGGCCGAGCAAATCGGCGACAAGGATGTACTATTGAAGGACCCGGAATTCCAAACCCTGTTGCAGAACGATGAAGTTCAGGCATTGATCGCCGACCAGAACTTCCAGGCGCTGATGGCCGACGCCAACTTCGCAGACATACTGCACAATACGAGGTTTGCAGACATTCTGGCCGATGTCAATTTTGCCGATATCATGGCCGATGCGAAGTTTGCCGACCTGATGGTCGATGCGAAGTTCGCTGACATTTTCGCCGATGCGAAATACGCTGACGTCTTCACTGATGCGAAGTTTGCCGACATCTTCACCGATGCTAAGTATGCTGACCTGTTTGTGGATGCCAAGTTCGCCGACATCATGCGCGATGCCAACTTCGCAAACATTTTCACCGAAACCAAGTTTGCGGACATTGCCAAGGACGCCAGGTTTGCCGACCTGATGCGGAACACACGTTTTGCCGACCTGATGGTCGATGCGAAGTTCGCTGACATGATGCGGAACTCCAAG
>DAOWIM010000101.1 GCA_030640905.1 bacterium | reverse complement strand
GGTTGTTAGCTTCTTGTAAGGAGCGCTTGTCGGACTGGAGATGAAATGAATACGTTTACCGATCGGTCTCAAATAACGTCACTTAAATGGTACATTCTCGGGGTCAGTGTTATCCTTCTCATCGTTTACTGGAGCACCGCCTACCGCTCTATTACTTGGTGGATCGGTTCCGAATATCCGGCAGTTGCCGTTTGCCTGGGTGTTGCACATCCACCAGGGTCGTTGATCCTTACTATCTTGGGATGGTTAGTGGCCGCCATGCCAATTGGTATCTCCGATGCGCTTCTGCTGAATTGTTTTGCGGGAGTGATGGGCGTCGCAGCGGCCGTCTGTTGTTTGCTGGTAGTTAGCAGAATGTACCCGGGGGAGGTGTCAGACGGGGGTGGCGCGAAATTCAGATTTCTTGGGTACGCGGCAATCTGTCTGTCGTTGGGTCTATGTTCTACCACATGGCACCACGTAGTTATTTTTCAGCCATATATTTTGACAATGCTGTTCACCGGATTGTTGTTGCTGGCTATGTGGCGGTGGGGGCGGCGAGCAGAACAACCGAGTGCGGATCAATGGTTGTTTGTCATCCTGCTCCTCTTCGGCCTTGATTTCAGCGTTCATCGCACCAATTTGCTATTGTTCCCCGGACTGGTTGTCTGGATTTTGCTGCTAAATCCCCGTTCGTTGCTCAGGGTCCGGTCATGGCTTGCCGGAACAATCGGCTTGGTAATGGGCCTGTCGTTTCAATTGCTTATCATTCCATTGGCCCGGCTCCATCCCGCCATCAGTATCAATGATCCTGTCAACTGGCAGCGATTTTATGAATATGTTTCGCTAAAGCAGTTTGGTGGAGGGTGGCTGGTTAATCTCTTCCCCCGCAAGGCGGAGTTTTGGAGTGTACAAGTAGGAGATTATCTTCGGTCTCTGTCCAATAATTTCGTCTTCAGCGATGGTCCACTGGGGCCAGTGGGATTCCTTCCAGTCTTTCTTGCTCTCGCTGGCATCTTTGTATTGTGGCGACGTAGTTGGAAGATAGGGCTCTGTTTTCTGATCTTTTTCTTCCTGACCAGTCTGGGAGGCGTATTCTACTTTAATACACCAGAACACTTTTTCTGGCCAATGGATCGCCACTATCTTCCGTCTTTCTTCATCTTTGCGATTTTCACGGCCGTAGGTACGGGATCACTGCTCTCCCGCATTTGGAGCCACAGTGGAAAGTACCGGATTGCAGCAACGACCCTGTGTCTGCTTGTGGTTGTATCAATCCCGGTCAACATGTTTCTCAGAAACTTGCCAATTCAAGACAGCTCCAATCGACGCTTTGCCCACGACTTTGCCCATAACATCCTGCAAAACTTGCGACCGAACGCAATCCTGGTAGTCGCCGGAGATAACATCTGGCCGTTATGGTACATGCAGCTTGCCGATGGTGTGCGGCCTGATGTTACCGTTCTTAGCTTGTCACTATTGAATACGTCTTGGTACGTGAGCCAGTCAATATCGCGTTATCCTGATCTTCCGCTGGGACTATCGGAGGAAGAAGCGTGGGATATTGGACCGCGTCAGTGGCAGGATAGTGTCGTGACAATTGCCGTGACTCCCGGTGCCGTTCAGTCGACCGACAGTTTGCACGTGCGTGTTGCTCCCACAGTTGCCGACCAATATCTGATGCCACAGGACCTTGTTCTGCTGCAAATGCTCAAGGAGAATCAATTCCGGCGCCCGATATATATAACACAGCCACTTTTGTGGCTAATGCCACACACGCGTCCCGAAGGATTGGTCTACCATATTGTCGCGGAAGATACTGCACAAATCGATCTCGATGTATTGCGGCACAATCTGCTAAACCAGTATTCTTACGATGGCTTGGCCGATAGCTCTATACCAATGGACAAAATGACTCGGTGGATGGCTACAAGTCTGTACCAGGGATTTCTGGTACTGGCTCAGAGCGAATTGCAGGAAGGTGACACTGAGGCCTGCCGCCGAACGCTGGAGGCACTCGAACAGCGCGTGCCTTTAGACCGCGTTAATCCTCCGGAACATCTAACGGAGTTTCTTAAAGTCCTTCGTACGGAAGTGGGAGAGCAATAAAAAAGCCGCTCTGTATCAAGAGCGGCTTTGATAGAGGCAAGACAAATCTACTAATTGAGATACGCGCGCAGCGAACGACTACGAGACGCATGGCGCAGGCGACGGATCGCTTTTTCTTTAATCTGACGAACACGTTCCCGGGTGAGGGAGAAGCGCGCGCCGATCTCTTCCAGCGTCAACGCTTTTTCGTGATTGAGACCAAAGTAAAGATTGATCACTTCCGCCTCGCGCGGCGTCAGCGAATCGAGCGCTTTTTCAATCTCCAGTCGCAACGAAAAACTCAACAACGCTTCATCGGGCGACGGTTGGAACTCATCTTCGAGAACATCGATAAGTGAGTTATCCTCCGAAACCGAGAACGGTTGGTCGAGCGAGAGATGCGAGTTGGAAATTTTCAGCGTATCAGAAACTTCACCCTCAGATAGCTCCAGATCGTTGGCGATCTCTTCCGGCGATGGTTCGCGCCCCAGTTTCTGTACCAGCCTGCTGGAAATCTTGCCGATTTTATGTAGTGTGCCCACCCGGTTTAAGGGGAGGCGCACAATCCGGCTCTGCTCAGCCAGAGCCTGCAGTATCGCCTGTCTGATCCACCAGACGGCGTAACTGATAAATTTGAATCCACGGGTCTCGTCAAACCTTTTAGCTGCTTTGATCAGGCCAATATTGCCTTCATTGATAAGATCAGCCAGGGACAGGCCCTGATTCTGGTACTGCTTGGCTACCGAAACGACGAAGCGCAGGTTGGCCTTGGTCAGCTTATCCAGGGCTTTTTGATCGCCCTGCTTAATTCGTCTGGCCAGACGCACTTCCTCTGCGGCATTAATGAGAGGGTTTTCTCCGATTTCGCGAAGGTACAGGTCTAGCGACCGGTCTTCATCGCGATACTTAAGAGATTGTTTAGCCACTGTTTTTGACTCTCTCCTTCTAACTCAACGCTACTGTGACAACCGACCAATGATCGACTGTCGGGTTGAGGGTTCGCTCATGTTCTGTCAAGGTCTTACTACTTTTCTTGCGATAGTACCATCCGGCTCCTGAACGATCAACGGAATTCTCTCACGGCGACCCTCCAGCCCGCGTGCGATTTGCTCCACTTCGTCTAAGAATTTCACCGGCATGTTGTTGACTTGAAGAATTACAGTCCCTCGAGTGATAGAGGCGTTGGCGGCGGGTGTGCCGGGATATACTCTCCGGACATAGATGCCGTCCGCCTGCTCCACTCCAAGGGCACGTGATATTTCAGGTGTAAAATCCATCAACTCCATTCCAAGCCACCGACTAACCTCAAAATCATCCTCCCGCGTTCGGCGGTTAGCTGTGGCGAGGGACGTTTCCCGGTCAGCGATCACAGCTTCGGTAAAATAGTGGTTCCCATCACGGACATACTCGACATCAATCGACGTGTTGTTTCTGGCTGTGGAAACCACTACCGAAAGCTGGCTGGCATTGCCGACTTCCTTGCCGTCAAGTCCGATGATAATGTCACCACGTTTCAGACCGGCGTCGTGAGCCGGGGAATTTGAAAAAACAGAGTCAATCAGTACGCCGCGAACAGCCTCAAGCCCCTGACGTTTAGCCTGTCGTTCGGTAACATCAGAAAGCCAGATACCGAGCCAGCCGCGGTTAGGATGTCCATCGGAAATCAGGTCCGGGACGATAGCCCTGGCCAGGTTGATCGGAATAGCAAACCCAATCCCCACCGAGGTACCGGTTGGGCTGGAGATGGCAGCATTGACGCCAATGCACTCACCCCGTAGATTGAGCAGGGGACCACCCGAATTGCCGGGATTGATCGAGGCATCGGTCTGAATATAACTTTGATACATAGGAGTCTCAGATCCAAACTGCAGATTGCTGCGGCCCTTGGCAGAAATCACGCCCACCGTTACCGTGCGGTCAAGTCCTACTTGCGGGAATGGGTTGCCAATCGCGATAGCCCAATCACCGACTTTCAGCTTGTCGGAGTCACCGAATGGGATAGTCGTGATTTTCTCTTCCGGGTCAACTTTGATAACCGCCAGGTCTGTCATAGGGTCAGCGCCGACTAGCTGAGCGTCGTAGCGATACCCCGATGAGGTCCACACCGAAAGTTTGTTGGCGCCTCGAATTACGTGGGCGTTGGTCAGAATGTACCCGTCGTCTCGAAAGAAGAAACCGGAACCGGAAGATGTTGACTGGGATGATCCCCGGAGCCACCAGGGCTGGTTGGTCTCACGTGACTGGGCCGAAATATTGACCACCGCATTCTTGACTCGCTCGACCGTACCCACAAACGGCGATTCAAAATTGCCATCTCGCTCCACTACCGGGTAGGGACCTGTCTGGAGAACATTGGCAGAACCCTGCGCTTTCAAGCGTGGCGACAGGTCCAGGTTGGCCGCGATCAGAATGCCGACAGCCGCAAAAACAACAGCTATCATCGCAACACTC
>DAOWIM010000110.1 GCA_030640905.1 bacterium | reverse complement strand
GAAGCGCCTGGCAGTGAAGACCGATCCAGCTTCGTGTGACTTTTCCCTCGGCCAGGATAGCAGCGGTTACGTTTTTGACAACGTTGATGGGGATAGAGAAACCGAGGTTGTTGGCAAAGAAACTGGCGCGTGAATTTATCCCAACAACTCGTCCCTCAAGGTCAACCAGCGGGCCACCGGAGTTGCCCGGATTGATGGCAGCGTCGGTTTGCAGCCACAGATTATAGCGGCCGGTGCGTTCCCCGGAGGGCAGACGGACATCGGGACTGAAGTAACGGTCCCGTGTTGAGATGGCACCCGCCGAGACAGACCGTGATAGAGAAAGGGGAGAGCCCATCGCCAGCACATACTGGCCGACTTCGATTTCATCAGAGTTTCCGAATTCGGCAACTTCTATTGTACCGGTGTAGTCGGTGAGGTCGAGTTTGATCACTGAGACATCGGTTAGCGGGTCGCCACCTATGTACTCGGCGGTGACGATCTCTTTATCGTGAAGGGTGCAGATGATTCTTTCGGCCTTACCGGCCACATGATAGTTCGTGACGACATAACCGTCGGGGTGAAACACAACTCCTGAGCCAACAACCGCCTGTTTTTCCAACTGGCCGGTTCGGTAGTTTTTCACGACCGGTTGGATGTGAACCAGCGCCGGTAGTACTTTGTCACGAGCGGCGAATATTCTGGTTTGTACGTCGGCAGTGGCGTTCGTCGCCAGCATTGTCAGCATCAGGCTCAATGTAAATAAAGTTTTTCTCATACCTCATTCCGTCATCGGTTGATAAGTGTCGTTTATACAAGGTTGATCGGCCACAGGTTCCGGTCCATTAGGTGGCAACGATCCATTCCTCTGGCGGCATTATACGAGAGTTAGGATTGCCCCGGCAACAAGTTTGTTTTGTTGTTTCAAAGAAAGAGCGACGACCCATGAGATGGATCGCCGCTGAGATGAAGCTTCAAGTTCTTTTTATAGTCGTTACTTTTTCCAGTAGACGTCGATTGAACCCATACCTAAATCCAGCTCCAGAATGATTCGGTTTTTGGCGCGATCAAAATCGTCCGACTCATACAGGTCGTCATCGATTTCTTCAAGATTATCGTTGTGAAAGTCGATTGATGAGAGCCAATTGTCGCCACTGGTTTCTACTCTGACCGGAACGCCACGAGGCAGAATGATGTCGGCTGATCCCATCCCGAGCTCAATAGAGATTTCGCTTTCGCCGGAGTATTCACCTCGGAAGTCCAGATCAAAGGAGCCGACGCCACCTTCAAAACTGAATTCATCAAAATTGGCGTTGCCGATTGATTCCATCTCTACCGACGATGCACCGGCCTCAATACTGATTTCTTCGAGTCGTTCCGGGTTAGGTTCGGAGAAGATGATTTCGACAGAGGCGGCGCCGATTTCAAGCGACAGTTCGGTTAGTGGTATGCCGCCGAGATCGAATTCGGCCTCGCAGGCACCTATGTCGAGATCAAGGGTGACGGGATACCGATTTGACAGAACGATCTCCCATTGGCTGTCTTCGGTGTCGAGGTCGTGATTGCGGCGGGAGTAGCTATCGATATCGAGAAATCCGGTGCCGCCTTCGACTTCGTAGTCAATATCGTAGTCCATTTCGCGCGGGTCGTAGTGGATGTCAAAAACCGCTACAGCTGAGATGTCCTCACCTGTGACCAGAAATTCACCGACGGCGAAGTCACCGCTGATGGCTACTGTTTTGGCGTTTTCCGCGTCAATCTCTTGTGTATCATGTTCGAGACCGCGCGCCCAGAGCGTGGTACAAACAACCAAAGCTAAGGTCAGTGTGAAAAACAGTATCTTATTCATAATCTACAGTTCTCCTGACTAAATCTGCTCTCAGTCCTGATTACGAGAGATCATCCTCATTTGTTTCAGAGGAAGGAGGCGGTGTTGGCCTTGGGGCTCGCGTACCGGGGCTGAAAGGAGGGCTGGTTTCTTCGCTGCTTCCAGAATGACCGGCTGGTGGTCTGGGGCCCGATAGTGGATCGGGGCCGGAAGAGGGTACGCCGGGTCGGTCTGGAATGGGAGGTGGCGCCGGAGTGGGAGCGGGAGGTTCAGTTTTTACCTGTTGGCGTTCGGCCCAGCTACGGTACGATTTGAAGCCGAAGCGAGTGAGAGCGGCAGCGCCAATTCCTGTGCAGAGAGGTATCGTAGATATTAAAATTGAGACGACAAGGAAGAATATGCCGAAGCCGTGCGAGGTGTCATCGGAAGATCCCATTAGTATCGCTGTGATCAACCACAGTGACATAAGAAGGGTCACACCTGTCAGTGCCTGTAACATTGGGTGTCCTTGCGAACCGCGGTGGCGGGAGATAACTTGCTTGCCGATTCGATCACCAAAGGCAATCGCTCCCATTCCGATCGCTGTCAGATAAAGGAACGGTATCAGCGGTACGACCAGCAGACCGATGACAGTAACGGCCACAAGTGTGAATACCAGCGGCATGAGAATCAGAAGTAGCAGGCCGAGAAAGTAGGTCCTGACCGGGTGACTGTTGGCGCAACTGGCAAACCTGGCCATCTGGTGTGGCAACAGGGCGGTTATCAGGAACGTTATTGCCAGTAATATGACTGAGAAAGCCAAGACGATGATAAGTCCGCTGGCGGAGAAAGTGGAACGGAAGTCTTCGATGTCAATGATACTGTCGTCTTCGATGATTCTGCCGCGGACAATTCCGCCATCCTCAACAACGATCTGCGGCGCTTTGATGCTGCCCTCGACTCGGCCAGTTGGCTTTATTCGAACCTTCTTGCCCAGTGATGTTATGTCGCCCTTGACCCAGCCGGCGACCGTGACTCGTCCTGAGGTCATGATGTCTCCATCGACGTATTGATCAACGCCGACTTTGACATTTTTCTTTTCGAACGGTTCTATCTCAATCTCTTCGACACAGCGTTCTGCTATTGGCAGGTCGGTCAGGTCTCCTGATCGGTCGTACTCGGCATCCCGATCCGATGTTTCCTGCTGGAGCTGCCCTGGGACGAAACATTCCTGCTCGAAATCGTAGTACCATTCATTGCCGGATGAGTCAACTGCTGTCACGCCCTCGTTTGACAGCACGATTTCGGTGAAAATTGTATCAGTTTCCAGTGGGGGGAGAGAATCGTGCTCGTCGGCTGCGATCGGCTGATATACGGCCAAGGCGACCCAAAAGACAAGGCCGAAGATTATGATTCTGCGGGTTGAGGCGAACCTCATATCACACATCCTATGTGTTGTGCCATGTCGAATCAGAACAGAGAGATCGTAACGTCGCCGGATGTGGAGAGCAGGGAAATATCCGATCCTCCCGCGCCAAACATCCCGACAATTTTCTTCCGATTCATCGTTTCAATGGCGATTGGCATTTCCGATTTGATGACGCCTGTTTCGGTCTCAATCTTCAGAACGCCTGAAGCTGATGACGGAATCAGGAAATTTATTGTACCGCTCAAAGTTTCGACATAGTGATCGCGAGGACTATCCAGTTCTGTTTGAATCGTGACGTTACCGGTCTTGGTGTTTAGATCAACTGCACCGCGCACCTGGTTGATATAAATTTTGCCGGAAGTCGATTTGATTCTTATGTCACCTTCGACCCATCGAAGATCGATATTACCGGTAGGTTGTCGCACGGTGATGGGGCCAAAGAGGAACTCGCCTCGGGTGGTGCCGGTGTTGTTGTCGACCGTTACTTCCCCTTCGATGTTGGCTAGGTCGATATCAGCTGCCATGCTGTTGATGGCGACAGAACTACCAAAGGGCAGTCGGATGATATAGTTGACGATCACGAGATTGGCTGATCCACCGCCAAGGACTTTTTGCCAGAACGAAGGGCTCCGGCTGAGCATTGTCAGGTAATTGGTTTCGACCGAGACTTTTTTCCTGGAGGTGTTGACCTTGATTTCCACATGGTCGGCCATTTCTTCGGCTTCTCTTCGATTGGACGCTCTGACAACCTTGGTGGCCTCAATAACCAGATCGTCACTCTCGGAGCCGGTGACGGTGATATGTCCTCGGGTGAGTTCAAGGGAAAATTCGACCGAACGCTCCAGAGGTACTACTTTCTGGTAGTCATAGGTGAACTCTTCGGCCTGAGCTGTTCCACCGGCCAGAGCTATTGCGAAGAAGGCGGTAGCGAATATATATTTACAAATTCTCATTTTGGTCACAGTTTTTGCGGCCCTCAACCGTAGATTGACTTGAGCTTCTTTTTGAGAAGCTCGCGGGCTCTGAATATTCTTGCTTTTACCGTTCCTATGGGTATATCCAGTAAGTCGGCTATTTCCTCGTATGATTTATCGTCTTTGTGCCGGTAGATGATTACTTCCCGATATTTATCCGGTAGCGAGGAGATGGCTTCGTTGATATTGAGTTTCTGTTCTTTTGCTTCAAGGTCCCTTCCGGGGTGATAAGTATAGTCAGGGATTTCCAGTTCAACTCTTCCATCCTTTGTCTCCAACTCCCGGTCAAGCGAAAGCGCCTTGATTCGCTTCTTGCGCAGGAAGTCTATCGAGGCATTGGCCGCGATTTTATACAGCCAGGTAGAGAACCGGTATTCGGATCGATAGCTTGCCAGCGAAGCAAACGCTTTCATGAACGTCTCCTGGACCAGGTCGGAGGCGACTTCGGAATCGTGAACAATCTTGAAAACGATATGGAAGATCGCCGTCTGATGCCTTTCCGTCAACTGACGGTAGGCTCGCTGGTCACCGTTGAGGGCTCGGGCAATCTGTGCTGTCTCAATGTCCTTCAAAGGGGCCAATCCTATGTTTTGGTTACGTTTAGAGCTGGCGCCGGTTTCACAAAAACTGAGGGTATGATACGGAACCCGATTTCTCGTTACAAGAGAAAAGTCCGGACAGTTTGTCTGTGGCTATCAAACATCTGCTCAGATATTGAACAGGCCCGATTCCTGGTGTGCGGTGGTGTTTTCAGGTGGGGTCAATTGTTGAACATTTTTTGAGATATTGGGGAGAGAAGGAGGGGGTTTGGTTTTGTAGGGCGTGGCTATGGTCGTTAATAAAGAGATAAGGAAGGAAACAATAATGCTGCTCTACGACTACCCGGAATACTACGAAGTAGCTTTTTCCTTCAGAAATATTCCGGACGAAGCTGGGTTCATTGATGCCTGCATCCAACAGTACTCCAAAGTACCGGTGCGGAGCATATTCGAGGTAGGTTGCGGTCCGGCTCCCCATGCAGGGGAATTGGTCAAGAAGGGCTACCGATATGTGGGGCTGGATATCAATCGGACAATGCTGGATCATGCTCGTTACAAGTGGCGTCATCTGGATCAGACGGTTGAGTTGATCGAAGGTGACATGGCCGGTTTTTCTTATGACAAACAAGTCGAGTTTGTATATGTAATGCTCGGTTCGCTGTATCTGAACGGAGCGACCGAGATGACGTCTCATTTTAATGCAATCTCGCGCATCCTTAAGCCTGGTGGTCTCTATTTTCTGGACTGGTGCGTCCAACTGTCAGGTTCTTTGAGCGAGGCGGCTACCAACAAGTACTCGATCGAGAGGGACGGTATCGCTGTTGAGTCTGAGTTCAACATTCGGCTGGTCGATAGTGACCGGCAGATGTATGAGGAAATCTGGTCGGTCAATGTTAACGATCACGGACGGCACAAGTCATTTGTAATGACAGAACGTAACCGCGCGATGTTTCCTGAGGAATTCCTCAAGTTTATCGCTGACCGTGATGACTTCGAGTTGGTCGGTTGGTGGCGTGACTGGGGTATGGACAAGTCGATCGATCAGGCTGATGAATCGGGGCGGCCAGTCGTGCTTATTCGCAGGGTTCAATAGCGGGGCAGGTCTTCTGCCTAAATCTTGCGAGCATTCTCAAGCAGTTTTGGATCAACTCTTAACCCTGAGATCTTCAGGGCCATCTTGTTGTACTCGAATGTGACAGTTGAATCGTCTTCATCTCGGTAGAAGTTTATCATCACGCCATAACGAGCAAAATCAGGATTGTCGCTGACAGTTAGAACATTGGTGCGATTGGTTCTCTTCAGCACGCTGGCGAGGACTTTAAGATTCGGGGAAGGAAGATAGAGTATCCTGGCTTGTGAGAGGTCGTTTCGGGACGTAAAGGAGCGAATTACAACCGGTGGTTGATCGACCGTTCGTTTTGCGACTATCGAGTCAAGCTTCTCCGTGATTGGAGAACTGCCGAATATGGCAATAATAGCGGTGTCGGAACCGTCGTTGGGCCACTCTACATTATCCAGCAGACTAATGATGAATCCGGCTTTGAAGGCGACATCGTTGTCGGCCTCATCGGCGTAGCCGATGGTTATGGTCAGTAGCAGTATCAGCGCTATGGCCAGCACTTTCTTCATCCGATTATCCTTTTGTTGATCGGTTGTCTCCGATTTTGGTGCTGTTGTTATGTGTCGGCAGTTTCGTGTCACTGTTTACGATTGAATAATAGACCAGTGCTATCTCTAATATCTCATACAAAAAAACCCCCACCCGGGTTGGGCGGGGGCTGATGTTATCGTATAAGGACCGAATGAGCAGACAGTAACTATTTCAAAAGCACCATCTTACGGTTGGCTGTGTACTGACCCGAAACCAGACGATAGAAATAGATACCGCTGGCAACGGACTGATTGCCGCCATCGCGACCGTCCCAATCAACCGTATGAACACCGGCCGACCTCTTTTCATCGACCAGCATCGTAACCACCTGTCCGAGCAAATTTATTATCTCAAGTCGGACATGACCGTCAGCCGGCAGAGCATAACGAATGGTCGTGGTCGGGTTGAATGGATTGGGGAAGTTCTGATAGAGGGCGTAGTCATCCGGCAACGCCTCGCTGACTTCTTTGGAGGCATATTCGCTCGTACCGATAATGAGCCGAGCCGAAGTCACATCGTTTGGCAGAGCGATCGTCCGATTGTCGTCCAGATTGATTGTCTGTCCGATATCAAGAATCAGCCAGGCTTCCATGTCGGGCGGGATGTTGTTCAGACCGTTGATCGTTAGCTTCCGATCCTCGGCTTTGTATATGACAACCTGCCACTCTGCGCCGTCATTGTATGGCGCCCGGAAATCGGCACACCGCAGCGGTGGCTGATTTCCCGACAGTTCGAAGGAAAGCTGGGGAGCATCGGGCGGCGGCGGCGGATCGTACTGGTCATAGCAGTCGGGACCGTCGAGGGCGCCGGTGTGGACACCCGCGAAATTGGAGCGGTCAATCCCATCGTTGGCCTCGAGGCTTAGTTCGATCTGCCACGAGGTTGCCGATGCCGCTATAGGTGGCGTCTCTTTGGACGGGGCGGCAACCAACGTGCCAGCTTCTCTGTATGGCCAGAGCATGTTGACGCCGGCCTTTTCGGCATATATGAAGACACCATCCCATCCGTAAATAACAGTTGCGGCCGCAAAGCCCCCGTTATAGGCGAATGGTTCGGGATAGACGACCGTAGCATTATCGGAATCGACAATGTTGCCGTTGTCATCGAACTTGATATCGGCCCAGGCGATATCGAACGGGAACGGGTTGGCTACTTGGTTCCAGCCCGGTTCGAGTTCATACGGTACGCGGTAGTAAGGTATGCCGGCATGCTCCCAGTTGGGCCTCTGGCAGAGTCCGGCGG
>DAOWIM010000063.1 GCA_030640905.1 bacterium | reverse complement strand
GATCTGACGGCAGTGGCGCCGGTAATTGTTGGGATTATTGTCGGTGGGAAGCTGGGCGGTTATCTCGGGACACTCGCCAAACCGAGGATTGTGAAGATCGTTCTCTTTGTTGTCATGGTCTATCTCGCCTACCGGCTATCTTCCGGCGCCCTTGCGGAGATATTATGAGTGACAGATCACTCCATCTCAACTATCTGATCAAGCTGCAGAGCTGGGCGTGGTATCTGTTCTTTGTCTGTTTCCTCGTGGCCGGTGGGTTGTCTTTTCTTGGAATCGAAATAGCCGGGCGGGTGACTTTCTGGACAATAGTGGTTCTCCTGCTGGTGACTATTGCCAAGCTGGTGATTATTGGGGAGCAGTTTCGGCGATCCGGTTTGGCTCGCATGTGTGGGCTGAGTTACTTTCTGGTAGCGGTACTCCTCTCAACAATACTGCTGAAATATCTCCTGTTATGACGAGCCTGATTGTTTGTGATTTCGATGGCACCGTGTCACGACGCGATATCGGTTACAATTTGTTCCATCATTTCTCCGGTGGCCGTACCGAAGAGTTGATCCCCGAATGGAAGGCCGGTACGCTTTCGACACGCGAATGCCTGAGAAGAGAGGCCGCTATGGTGACGGCCACCCCCGAAGAAATCTACGCGTTTCTGGATCAGTTTGAACTTTGTGCCGGATTTGCTGAATTTGTGGATGCCTGTCAGAGTAACGGAGTGCCGCTGGTGATTTTCTCCGATGGCCTCGATTTCTACATTGAGTATATCCTGAAACGATTTGGTCTAAGCGACATTCCCTTCTCGGCCAATCGCGGTCGGCTGGTCGATGGCGGGATAACGGTCGAGTTTCCTCATGAAAATCGAGATTGCCGTCAATGTGGATATTGCAAGGGAGAACGGATTGAGCGGTTACGGGATTCCTACTCGGGGCCGACTGAGGTTATCTTTATTGGCGACGGTTACTCCGATACCTGTGCCACCAGAGTCTCGGATATGATTTTCGCAAAAAAAGACCTCAAAGATTATTGTATCAAAAATAATGTTGAATTTTGTCCCTATGATGACTTTCTTGATGTCGCCGACCAACTTGTTCAGAGTGGACACTTCCGGCGGCAATGATCGCCAAATGATACGGAGTTGTTGATGAAAGCTATTGTGATGGCCGGTGGGTTTGGAACCCGGCTGAGACCACTGACCATAAACGTCCCCAAGCCGATGGTGCCGATCTGCAATGCTCCGATGATGGAGCACGTGGTGGCGCTGCTCAAGCGTCACGGTATTACCGAGATTACATCGGTGCTCTATTTTCAGGCTGATGCCATCAGGGACTACTTTGGTGATGGCTCGGCTTTTGGTGTTTCGATGAGCTACGCCAAGCCGGATGAAGATTTCGGAACGGCGGGTGCGGTACGTTATGCGCTGACCGACGCCAGCGAACCGGTTCTGGTCATATCCGGCGACCTTGCGACCGATTTCGATCTGTCCGAGGCTATCAATTGGCACCGTGAAAAACAATCGGAGGCGACTGTTCTCCTGACGCGGATGGAAAACCCGCTGCCGTATGGAATCACTATCACCGATACTGACGGTCGCATTGTCCGTTTTCTGGAGAAGCCTTCCTGGGGTGAAGCGTTCTCCGATACGATTAACACCGGTATCTACATTATGGAACCGGCGGCGATCAAGATGATACCGCCGCGTACCAATTTTGACTTTTCCCAAAATCTCTTCCCGCTGTTGCTGGCCAGAAAGATGGGCCTTTACGGTAAGATAATGACGGGTTACTGGAAAGATGTTGGCAACGTTGACGAATACTACAATGCGCATATCGATTATATCGAGGGCCGTTTGCATATCGACCTGAACGCAGAGTGTTCCGAGGGTGATGGCCATACAGTCTGCAAGGGCAAAAACGTCCACATAGATAACGACGTGAAACTGACCGGCAAAGTAATTATTGGCAACGATGTCACGATACAGAGCGGTGCCGAGCTCCACAACTGTGTGATCGGTCATCGTTCCCGAATTGGTCGCAGGTGCAAGATCAAAGGTACGATCATCTGGTCGGACAATCAGATCGGCGATGAAACGGTGATGCACCGTTCAATTGTCTGTGATCGATCACGGCTGGGGCAGAATGTTCAACTTCTTGATAACGTTATTGTCGCCGATGACTGCGTGATTGGGGAGTCGGCGACGGTGAAGGCCAATTGCAAGATTTGGCCGGGCAAGGTTGTCGATTCGGGTGCTATCGTCTCCTCTTCGGTTGTCTGGGGCGAAAAGTGGAATCGTGAGTTGTTTTCTGATTCGAAAATCACCGGTCTCGGCCTTACCGAACTTACGCCTGAGATGTCGGTCAAACTGGGGGGAGCTTTTGGCGCTTTTGTCGGAATGGGTGAAGCTGTGCTGATCAGTCGCGATGCTTCCGATACATCCCGTCTGCTCAAACGCGGCCTGATCTCCGGTCTACTGGGGGCCGGGGCAAATGTGGCCGACATTGAGACGCTGCCGGTACCGGTCGTTCGATTTGGCATGACCCAGGGCGATTACGCCGCCGGTATCTATGTGCGTCATAATCCGCAGGATTACCGCTTGATTGATTGCATCTTCTTCGACCGCAACGGGCTCGATCTTCCGACTGTGAAGGCTAAAAAAGTCGAGCGGATGTATTTTGGCGAAGATTTTGAACGGGCCTCGCTGGATTCGATTGGCCATCTTGATTACCCACAGAGAGTGCTGGAAGATTATCGTCGGGGTTTTCATGGCGAAATTGACAGCGACATCATCAAGGAGGCCGGTTTCAAAGTAATAGTCGATCATTCCAACGGCGCTTCGAGCCAGATTTTCCCGACGTTGTTTTTTGAACTGGGGATTTCAGCTACCGAGTTGAATGCCAATCTTAACCCACGCAAGTTCTCCGCATCGCCGGAGGAACATGGTCAGGCGATGGTTCAGCTATCGTCGATTGTGAAATCACTGAATGCCGACATCGGCTTCCTTCTAAATTCCGCTGCTGAGAAATTGATGGTCGTCGACGAGCAGGGCCAGCCGGTGGACAACCAGCTTCTACTTCTGATAGTGACCGACCTCTTCCTGCAAACACACGAGGCCAGGAAAATCGCCGTTCCGGTAGATTCATCGATGGGTATCGAAGAGCTGGCAAAGGAATACGGAGTCGAAGTTGTCCGCGTGGCGAACGATCATCTGGCCATGATGCAGATTTATCGTGGTGGCGAGGTTGATTTTGTCGGTGGCACCCGAGGTGGATTCCTACAACCAAGGTTCCAGGTTGGTGCCGATGCTATGCTCTCAACGGTGAGAATCCTTGAGATGATGGCCCGGACCCGGACTCAGTTCGGCGCTGCTCGGCAGAAGTTCGCACACCTGCACCGCCGGAGTGTTTCTGTGCCGTGCCCCTGGTCGAGAAAAGGGACGGTGATGAGAAAACTGATCACCGGCTCAGAGAGCAAAGATCGCCAGCTTATTGATGGCATCCGGATATTCGAGGATTCTGGCTGGGTATTGGTTGCCCCGGATCGCCAGACTGCTGCTTTCAATATTATGGCGGAATCAACTTCGGTGGAAAACACCGACCAGTTGGTTGCCCAGTATCGCGAATTAGTAGAGACCAGCCAGCACGGTGACTAAGTCACTGTTGATAGCTATTTAGAGTGATTATGTAGAACCACGGACGGGTGTGACTACACCTCTGGTTTGACTTCGGGCGTCTCTTCGACAACATCCTTGTCACGGACAATCAGCGCTGCCGGAACCAGCACGCAGTAGCCAAGAATCAGGAGCACCGGCGCAAGGGTCATCGAGCCCTGACCGAGAGTAACAAAGCCAATGATGATAACAACCATCGCCACCGCAAAAAGAATGTAATTCTTCTTGCCGAACGGCCACTTGTCTTCCTGGTGAACTTCCGCGCTTTTTTTGACCTTTGCTACCATAATCAACAACCTCTATAACCGGTTAAAACGTTCTTGTCAAGTTCTTTCGGGATTGACCGCCCGGCTCTCTGACTTGTTCTGATTATACCAGCCGAAGAGCCCGGCGGCCCAGAGAAACATCAGCAGCTGGCGTACCTCTTCATCGGCAAAAGTGGCCTCGGTTAGTGACGAGATAAAAAAGACGACCGACGCCAGCAGACTACCGAGAATAAACGGCGCCACGGTTGGATCATCTCGCCATCGACTCCAACCCCGTCTCAGGTACCAGAACAACACGGCCCACAGTGTGCAGAAAATCAGGGCGCCGGGAAGTCCGGCCACCGCCGCGAGGTTGAGCGGGTCGTTGTGAGCATGGGCATGTTTGCGGTTACCCGGAATATCGGGCCGCAGGTAAGACGTGTACTCTTTTCGGAAATTTCCCGGACCAACTCCAAAGATCGGATTATCAGCCACTACTTTTAGTGAGTTTTTCCAGATGAAGACGCGGCTGCCCTCGTATTCGCCCTTGATGTCACGACCCAGCTCACCGGTAAAACGCTGCCCCAGGCCCGGAGAAATCAATATGACAGCAGCTACGGCGACAGTCAGCGCGGCCAACGAACCGATTAAAACCCGTCGTCCTTTGTAGATTCCTGCCACCACCAGGCCGACCACCATCGCGATTATAGCTCCTCGGCCAAACGAAAAAATCGTAGCCAGTGTGCTTAAGATGCAGGCGGAGGCGATAAGATAGTAGCGTGATCCAAGCTCTTTTCGCCCGGCGGCGACAGCATAGCCCAGAAGAAAGAGGGACGCGGTGGCGAAGTAGTTGCCGTACGTTATGGCTATCGAAAAATTCCCGGCCACCCGGTATCCCAGATTAGGCGCGTAAAAAAGCTCGCCGCTCTTGAACCAGTAGATGCCGGTGAAGTGCTGGATGATGCCGTAAGTCGCAAGTAGCAGCACACCGATTGACCAGATGAAAATAATATTCCGACGATAGCGCTGAAAACATAGCAGGTAGATGCCGATCGGAACGATACAGAACAGCCAGTCCTCCCGAGCCAGAATCAACGATCTCACCGGCGTTGCTCCGAGAATCGAAACCAGGATCAACCACGCTACATAGATTCCGACAATGCCGTAGAAATACTTAAGCGACACCGCGAACGGATTGTATCGCGTACGCACGATAATGACCAGAAACAGCGCCAGAGAAATTCCAAGCGATATCTGCGCCAGAGCGATAGAGAAAGTTGACGCAAAGACGAAGAGCGTAAAGAAGAAATAGAGAGTGTCAGTCAGGCGATTGGACATTTCGCCGGGCATCAGACAAGATCGCTTTCGATCAATTCTACAAGGGTGTGAATGATGAAAATATGTTCTTCCTGAATACGCTGCGTTGACGGATGCGGTATTATCAGGCTCCGGTCAACACGTTTGCAAAGTTTTCCGCCGTTACCACCGAGCAGCCCGGTTGTCAGGATACCGTTCTCTCGTGCCACGGTGGCGGCCTTGAGAAGGTTTTTGGAGTTGCCGGAAGTCGATATCACCATCAGCATGTCACCTTTGTTTCCCAGCGCTTCAACCTGACGGGCAAAGATGTTCTCGTAGCCATAGTCGTTTGCCGTTGCCGTCATTACCGAGGGATCGACATTCAACGCCAGCGCCGGAAGAGCCTGACGGTTGCGCTCGGCGGTCAGACGTACCACCATTTCGGCAGCAAAATGGGAAGCATCGGAGGCCGACCCGCCATTACCGGCTATCATCAACTTACCACCGGCGCCGATTACCCCGGAGATCACCGCCGCCAGGTCAAGAATCTGCGGGGCCAACTGTTCCATTGTCGCTTTGCGAAGGATAGCGCTTTCTTCGGCAAGTTTCCTGATGTGTGCTATTCGGGCTTCTTTGCTCATACGTGTACCGTTTCGGTTGGGTGGGTCGCCGCCGCCAGCTCGCGCAGACGCCCGAGACCATTGTTTTTTTCAAGAACATTGCCAACGACTACAAACGATGCCCCGGCTTCAATCCTCTCGGCGCATTCTTCGGGAGTTCGGATACCGCCGCCAACGATGACAGGAATATCGACATACGAAGAAACAGCGCGCACCATCTCGACCGGTACCGGATCAGACGCCCCCGAGCCGGCCTCCAGATAGGCCAGTTTCATGCCCATGTACTGGGCGGCGAGAGTGTGGGCGCAGGCGATATCATTCTTGGACCGGGGGATCGGCGTCGTGTTTGAGATAAACTGTACCGATGTCTGCGGGCCGGATTCTATCAACATGTAGGCGGTTGGAATCGCCTCCAGTCCAAAACGTTTCACCAGCGGTGCGCCTTTGATCTGCTCATCAATCAGGTAGTTCGGGTTGCGGCCTGAGATGAGCGATGTAAACAGGATGGCATCGGCGTCCGGCGTCACCTGCGCAAATGAACCGGGGAAAAGAATCACCGGCAGTGACGTTGCCGCTTTGATCTTTTTGACGGCAGAGGCGAAACAGGAGGAGAGCAAAAAAGATGTCCCCACCAGAATAGCATCGACTCCGCAATCGGCAGCCGATTCTGCAAGCTGTAGGTACGAACTCTCCGGGCAGGCATCGGGATCGATCAACAAAAGCAGTCCGCCGCCTTTTTCATCGGAGCGACGAAGCAAATCTGTATAGACTTTTCCTGGTATCATTGACGCTCCTTCTGCAACTTCTCCAGCTCTTCCTTAAGTTCACATAGGAGTTTTTTGAGGTCGGCTTCACGTGGAATTGTCCCCTGAGCGAACGATGATTTACCTCCACCGCGCCCGTCAAAGTGAACCAAAGTGGTTTTGTATATACTACCCACATCAACTCCGAAGTCACTCATTGCACCGGCCGTCGAACCGGACATTAGTGTTACGTTCCCGTTGATTGTCCCTAATGCCGTTGAGAAAATGTAATCGTTACTCTCTTTCTGATGGTTAATCCAACTACCCATGGTGTCGCGATCGGTCTCCCCGAAGTCGTTAGATATGAATCTTATTTGACCAGCCTTCTCCTCTTCGCCGACTGTTTGTTGACCGCCTGAGAACATCTCGGCCTTGACTTTCTTGATCTCTTTTTGCAGAGCGAGATTACTTTCCCTGAGGGCCTGCAACCCTTCCAGCGCGTCCTCTTCAGGGCGACCGGCAATGCGGGAAGCCTGCTGACGGAAAGACTTATTGTCAATCATGGCGGCAACCGCTACGCGCCCCGTGATCGCCTCAATCCGTCTTACACCCGAAGCAACACCGGTTTCCAACGTTACCACAAACGGTCCAATTTGACTTGTGTTGGACACATGCGTCCCGCCGCACAATTCTTTGGAAAAATCACCGACCGACACCACCCGTACCGTGTCGCCGTACTTCTCGCCAAACAGTGCCGTTGCGCCTGATGCTCGGGCCGACTCGATATCGGTTACTTCAGTTTCAACGTCGATACTCTGGAGAATCTTGTCATTGACGATCTGCTCGACCTTGATGATTTCTTC